>JBAYJG010000236.1:0-4799 GCA_041665225.1 Bacteroidota bacterium | reverse complement strand
ATCTTTGTGCCGAGGAAGGGACTCGAACCCTTAATGCCGTAAAGCGCTAGCTCCTAAGGCTAGTGTGTCTGCCAATTCCACCACCTCGGCGGGAATTTTCTCCATCGAATATACGAAAGGTTCGTTTCTTCTCCAAAAACGAAATATTCTCTCCTGCTGCTTGCGCAAAAGTTCACTTTCTTCTTACATTAAAGCCCATGAACATCCTGCGTATTGCCATCCTTTTTCCAGTAATTCTTCTTGCTCAGCACACTCCGTTGAAGCGTATTACGATCAATGATGGTCTATCACAGAACTACATTTTTTCCATCCATCAGGATAAGAAAGGATTCATCTGGTTCGGTACGAAGGACGGACTGAACCGGTACGACGGATATTCCTTCACCATTTTCCGCAAGGACAATAGTGATACATCGTCTCTTTCGGACAATACGGTGACGGCCATTCATCAAGGCGACGGCGACCAATTGTGGATAGGAACAGCAGGAGGTGGACTGCAGAAATTCGATCCGCGGCATGTAACGTTTACTCATTATCATCATGACCCTCTCAACGAAAACTCCATAAGCCATAATCATTGCACCGTCATCCGCACAACAAAAGGCGGATCGGTGCTGGTCGGAACATCGGGCGGTGGATTGAATATCTTTGATTCTCACAATGGAAGATGGAAACACTTCCGTGCGGATTCGAACTCAGTGAACAGTCTGCAGAGTGATAATGTCGCCGATGTTACGGAAGATCTCAACGGCAATATTTGGGTTGCTGCCGAAGGGATCAGCATTATCGATCGAAACGACATCGTGACACGTCTTGACCGGTCCAAATCATCCGACGAAAATGTATTGAATAAAATTTCTTCGCTCTTCTGCGATTCGCTCGGGCGTATCTGGGTAAGCCATCGTACCGGTGTGGATCTGTACACCGGCAGGACTGTGCAACGCGTGATTACCGCAACGCCGCAAAACAATTTTTACTGGTTTGGACAGTTCCGTTATGATTCGCACGGCCAGCTCTGGACCACCACCGCACATCACCTCATCCGCATTGATCCCACAAGCTTGCGGGTGGAACAGATTGCCGAATTTGCAGACGAACGGGTTTCCAACGGATTCGCTGTGGATCATTCGGACAATATTTGGGTTGGTACTGCCGGATGGGGAATCCTCATGTATACTCCCCGCACAGACAAGTTCGGGAGAAGAGAAGGGAATTTTCTTCCGGAGGTTTTTTCGGATCTGTTTCCTCTGCTTCAATCATATTCGGCAAAACACAAAGAGGTCAGCTCTTTCGATCCAATCATGCGGGGAAACGAGTTCAAAATACCGTTCCGGACAAAGTCGGGTGAGATGTTTGTTCCGACAACGGATGCAGATGTTCTTCGCATTGGCACTGACGGGTCAATCCAACGATATCCTCTTGTGCCGGGGAAAACGGTTGATCGAAAATACCATGCGCCGCAATTCATCATTCAGGACAGTAGTCACACCTCCTGGATCATCCGGAATAGTGGATTGGTGAAGTTCACCGGTGAGAAGGAATTGTATGCGTACGAGCAATTATATCCAGATTCCATCGCTGAACGGAACACATCCGGATATACGGATATTACTACTGTCTATGTTACTCAGGACGGGGTGATGTGGTTTGGTACGCCGACCAATGGTCTGCTGGAATACCATCCAGGCACCCGTGAAAAGCGATGGTATCGTCACCGAGAATATGATACAGCGGCAATCAGTCATAATCATATTCTTTCTATAATAGAAGATCCAAGCGAACCGAAACGATTTCTTTGGATCGGTACGGATGGCGGTGGTTTGAATCGATTTGATCGCTCGACGAAGACGTTTATGGCGATAACCGAAAAACAAGGTTTTCCGAATAATACAGTCTATGGAATCCTGATCGATGACGAAAAACAACTTTGGCTTAGCACCAACAAGGGATTGGTAAAATTCAATCCTGTAGACCATTCCATGCGAACATTTGACGTGCACGACGGCTTGCAAAGCAATGAATTCAACAGAAAAGAGTTTTATAAATCCTCGGATGGAAAAATGTATTTCGGCGGGGTGAACGGATATAATGCATTCTTCCCGAAGGATATCACGTTAAATCGTTCGACTCCCAATGTTATCTTCACCGATTTCCGGCTCTTTAACAAATCCGTTTCATTCAAGAAGGATTCTTCTATTCTGCAATTGCCGATCGAGTTCACGGAAAAGATCGTTCTGGAACATATCGACAATGTGATCACGTTTGAATTTGCCGCGCTGGAATATACCGCTCCGGTGAAGAATCGTTTCAAGTATATTCTGGAGGGGTTTGATAAGGGATGGATCAATAACGGTATATCGCGGACGGCAACGTACACCAATATCGATCCGGGTGAGTACGTGTTCAAAGTGAAAGCCTCCAACAGTGACGGGGTATGGAACGAACAAGAATCGTCCATCACCTTGGTGATTCTTCCTCCGTTCTGGATGACATGGTGGTTCATGACCATTGTTATCGTGCTGTTTCTTTCCGTAGGTCCTATACTTTATTATCTCCGTGTGACGGAATTGAAAAAAGAGCAGCGGCGGCAGCAGGAGATATCGCACCTGCTGATTGAAAGCCAGGAATCGGAGCGAAAACGCATAGCGCAGGAGATGCACGATTCGCTCGGCCAGGAGCTGCTGGTGATTAAGAACAGGGCGATCATGGGGTTGAAGACCGTTGGCGACGAAACGAAGGAAAAACGGCAGTTGGAACAGATCTCCGAAGGTGCCACAAATATTTTGAAACTGGTCCGTTCACTGTCGCACAATCTGCGTCCGCCGGAGCTGGACAGGTTAGGATTGACGGAAACCATTCGTTCCATGTTGGGAAATATCAGGGATGCCTCCGGAAAAACACTTCATGCGGAGGTGGATGAAATTGATGGATTGGTAAAAAAAGAGGACGAGATTAATCTGATCCGCATTCTGCAGGAAGCGTTGAGCAATATTGAAAAGCATTCGGATGCATCGGAGATATCCATAACCTTGAGGGTGGATCAACAGATGATCCTTCTCAGAATCAAGGACAACGGCAGGGGATACTCATCGGAGAACGTGCGCCACGGCATCGGGTTGGCGGGAATGTCCGAACGAGTTCGTATATTGCAGGGTTCCCTTTCCATCGAATCCACCGCGGGAGCGGGAACAACAATAACGATTACTATTCCGATCCAACAACGTGCATGAGTGAACAACCTACATACATTCCCATTCTGCTGGCAGACGATCATCCGCTGATGCGGAGAGGATTGAAGGAGATGATTGAAGAGGAGGGAGGATTCCGGATCGTTGCCGAGACGAATAACGGCGAAAGCGCGTTGCAGCTGATGGAACAGCATCAACCGCAGATAGCATTGTTGGACATCGATATGCCGAAGATGAATGGACTAGAGGTTGCCGAAGCAGCACGAAAGAAGAAACTCCCCGTCCGCATCATTATTCTTACGATGTATGATACGGAAAATATGTTCACCCGGGCGATGGAGCTCGGCGTGATGGGGTATGTGCTGAAGGAGAGCGCTGCGACCGAAATTGTCGAAGCATTGAAGCAAGTCCGTGAAGGGAAACACTATATCACGCCCGCACTATCCGGACTGCTTGTTCGCCGGAGTGCACGGCAAGAATTCCGCGGGGATGAACAATTTGGGCTGTCCCAATTGACTTCCTCCGAACGGAAGATACTGAAATTGATCTCGCTTGAAAAATCGAGCAAGGAAATTGCAGAAGAGTTATTCGTATCCCCCCGCACCATTGACACGCACCGCAGCAATATCTGTCAGAAACTAAACCTGCACGGCCCGACAGCACTCTTCAAATTTGCGATGGATGTAAAACACCTGCTGTAATACTAAAACCTCTGAAAAACATTGAAACATTGCATCATTGTATCATTGTATCATTGTATCAATGCGTCAATGAACCGATGAATCAATGAATCAATGAATCAATGAACCAATGAACCGATGAACCAATGAACCAATATTTACCTCTCTAATCATACGTACTAGTACGTAGAGAATTACGTATTGCTGCGTATTTTCTTCCAGACCTTATTCTCCGTTATTGTTCCAGTTCAACAACCTCAAATAAACAACACAAGGTTCAATTGCTCTATTCAATCACTGAAGAATTGCGTCTTATGAAAATAATGATCGTCGATGACAATGCAGGGATGCGGGAAATGATCCGCGATGTGGCATGTAAAGAGAATGATATCGTCATGGAGTGTTCAGACGGCGCAGAGGCAGTGTCCGCATTTTCACAATTCCAGCCGGATGTGGTGTTGATGGATATTGAAATGAAGGGGATGGATGGTTTTTCCGCCGCCGAGGAAATACGGGAAATGAACCCGTCGATGAAGATCATTTTTATCACCAGCCATAATACTTCCGCCTTTCGGTTAAAAGCAAAATCATTGAAAGCGGGATTTGTCACGAAAGAGAATTTATCAGAGCTGATTCAATTACTATAATCGTACTCACACAGGAGGCATCTATGCGGATTCAATTACCATTTCTTGCTTCACATCGGAGCAGTCTACTGTTGCTCTCTATGCTGGCCATGTTCGTTCTTCGCACCGCTACGCTCACCGCACAACCGCCGTCACAAGACGGATCCCTCGACGGCATATTTGGTACAACGGGAACTCGTACAACTGCCATCGGATCTGCCGGCGAACAAGCAAACAGTGTCGCACTTCAATCCGACGGTAAGATTGTTGTTGCGGGACATTCTGAGAATGGATCCAATTGGGAT
>JBAYJG010000235.1:0-4864 GCA_041665225.1 Bacteroidota bacterium | reverse complement strand
CCGTTTCGCATAAAAATATGCAGCTTTGGGCCGCAGTCCGCTGTCGATTACTGCCCAGCTGCTCACCGGCCAGCAATCGTTTAACTGCCAAAACAATGTCCCAGCGGTGTTGAATTTTCGCCGTCGCCAATGTTCCACTGCTGTTTTCAGTGCATTGGCCTGCACCAACTGAGCGCGGAAGACGAAATCGTTGAAATTCTTCCCCACCTGATAATGTGCCGACTGAAAGCGGAAGAGCCGTTCAGGACCTTCCACTTGTTTGTTATGATGCTCGAATACAGGATGCTGCGGCTTCATATCTTCCGGAAGTATCGCCTCTTTCCATGTACGAATATTTGCGGGAGCCTGGAATCCAAACTCTGCAACGAACCGAGCATTCACATTCTCATACTCTTTATAGTCTTTCCAAAAACTCCAAACATTCCATTGATGATGCGTTCCGTTCGCTTCACTGTTTGGAAATCCTTCACCGTATGGTGAACTGCGCCAATAAGGCCGGGTATTGTCGAATTTTTTCACTGCCGATGGAAGTATTTCGCGAAAGATCATCGAACCGTTCATATCGTCCGCTGTTTTGCCGGGATTCTCGGTACAAAATAGCCATTCGCATTCGTTATTTCCGCACCACACTGCAAGGCTGGGATGATTCCGAAGACGTTTGATAACGTGTTCCGCTTCTTTTTTCACAAGGGAAAGAAACCACGGCGTTTGCGGATATTCGCCGCAAGCGAACATGAAATCCTGCCAGACCAGTAATCCAAGTTTGTCACAAAGATTATAGAACAGTTCCTGTTCGTAAATACCGCCGCCCCAAACTCGGACCATGTTCATGTTTGCATCACGTGCCAATGTTAACAGCCGATCGTATGTGGTTTCAGGAATCCTCGGGATGAAACTATCACTGGGGATCCAATCCGCCCCCTTGCAGAAAATCTTTTCTCCATTTACTTCAATAATGAACGATTTCCCTTCCTTGTCCTTTTCCTGTATCAGGCGGATGGTGCGAATGCCAAATGTTGTGGACGCTACCGTGGAAGAACCATCTGATGATTGCACAGAAAATGTTGCTTTGTACAACGGCTGATCACCGTAGCCGCTCGGCCACCAGAGATTCGGATCTGGAATCTTAACTGTGAAGCGAAGCGATGATGAGACCGCACGCTTGACGATAGTTTCGGAATAAAAAGCAGTTTCGATTGTTGTCGTCACTTCGACCGGCTTTTTGTAATTCTCAATATCAACAGAACATTCAATCGTTGCAGAGTGTTTCTTTGCCTCCACAGTTTTCACAAATGGATTTCTTAGTACCGGACCTGTAGTAGCTTCAATAGCGATCGGCCGCCATATACCGGAAGTTGTCAGTTTCGGACCCCAGTCCCAACTGTAGGAATATTGTGCCTTCCGCACATACACTCGATGCGATTCCAGAGCAACTTGGAGAGTGCCGTGTTTTTTCTGAAGTTGTTTGGATCGAACAACCGGGGAATCGAACAGGATTTCGATTGAATTATTTCCTGCTTTCACATGCCGTTTCACATCGAACCGATGACCGATAAACATGTTTTCTGTCGTACCAACTATTTTGCCGTTGATCTTGATCTCTGCATACGTATCCAAACCTTCGGCGACCAACATGATGTGCTGTTCCTTCATTATTTCTTTATCGATAATGAACTCTCGCTGGTAACACCATTGCAGGTTCTCTATCCATTGTACATCGTTTTCCTGCGTACGGTAAAACGGATCCGGTATAATATCCTGTGCCATGAGATCGGTGTGAATTGTTCCGGGCACTTGCGCCGGAAACCACGACAGCACTCGCTGTTGTTCCGGCGGCAGTGCCGAATATTCATCGATCGCTTTCACTTTCCATGTTCCCTGGAGATCTATTCGCTTCATGAAACTCACCTTAGTAATACAATTTTCTTTACAACTGTCCGGCCTGCAGCGGTCATCGTGCAGAAATAGATACCGCTTCCATGGCCCACCGAATTCCAACGGCGCTCAAAAACTCCTTGTTGCAGATATTCATCTGCCAAAACCGATATTTCCCTTCCCAACAGATCCACAACTTTAACCGTCACATGTCCGCTGACAGGAAGATTCATCCTGATGACGGTGGTTGGATTGAATGGATTTGGGTATGCGTCCAGTGACATCACCACAGGAATCATCGCCGCATTCCTTTGTTGGACCGATGTTACGCGTGTTGCGTACGCAATAATTTCACCCATCGACAGACCATAATCGAACAGCCGTAGATCATCCAACACTCCGTTTAAGTTGTAACTGTTATTATCCGGCAACACTTGACCGATGGTAAGATCTTTTGTCGTCTGTCCGATCGCGCCATTCCACGGAACAAATGCGTCCAGCGCACCATTCAGAAATATTTCCATATCCTTTCCGTCGTAGATCACTGTGACATTATAGAGAGAATCGAGCAGCAATTCGGAATCCGAATCTAGGTCTTTGATCCCTGCAGTTGTTTTCACGGTCCAACGGAGTCTGTTATTTGAAATAGAAGTTTTCCATCGATCCGAATAGTTTCCGTGTGAAACAGGATATTGTTCGCGATTATAAAATGCACCGACAGTCATCCAGAAATTGAGCGCAATCGCATTCTGTACATTCAATCCATTGTCATTCGGAATCCGGATGGAACTCGAAACACCGTCAAAGGAAAATGCACTGCCGGGAATTCCATTCCGGTCCGCTACCGACGTTACGTTAGTCATAATCCCATTCCGATTATTACCGGAAAGATCATTTGCATTCCCAGTAAATGGATAAAACGCTAAGAGATTTCCCTTAGTGTAAGCGGAAAAATCGCGGACTTCTGTCGAAATGCTGTCCTTCGTCAATCCTCCGTTGCCGTCGTTTACAGTGCAATAGATCCAATAATTTCCGGCGGCGGCAGGGCTTTTCCAGGTTACAGTTCCTCCTGATCCGGTGATCGTTCCGGCATTTACTGACCAGGAATACGATACCGTGTCGCCATCACTATCCGTTGCAGAACATTTCACAATTGCGGAAGCGGACAGATCCAATTTTCTGGGAGACATACTAAAGGATTGAATTGAAGGAAGATGGTTTATTCCTTCAACTACAAGAATTGAAACTGTATCGACTGCGATTCCCCCTTTAGAATCCGAGATAGAACAATAGATCGAATAAAGTCCGGTCGTATCGGGAGCTTTCCAGGTCACCTGTGCTTCTGTTCCAAAAAGAGTTCCGTTCGGCGCATTCCATTGGAGGGAGAGTGTGTCTTCATCTCTGTCCGTGATCGTGCAAAACAGTTCAGTGAAGTGATTTTTCAAAACAGTATCGCGAGTTGCGGAAAGTGATTTGATTCTTGGATGATGATTCAAGACTGTTTGTGACGACCGGTAGTCAACAATGGTTCCGTTTACAAGCATCCGATCTTCATCATACGTTACCGTGCCGCCGGCAGGGACAATGACTACAACGCGGGGACTATTTGCAGGAATTGTGAAAAGCACATCGTTATTCACTCCATTTTTCAAGAATTCATTCGCAATTGCATCATAGAGATCAGTCGAACTGTTTCCGACATTGACAGTGACAGAAACGGTCGAGTCATACGGATTAAAATATAAGTACGTGGGAAAAGCCGCAGCATGACCGAAATCAGTTTTCAACAAATCCAACTGAAGTACCATTGGAACATTTGTGGTATCAACCACCGCTGCAAGATACCCTACATGCGATGATCCATATAAAGCAAAGTTCGTTGCTGCCCATCCACCCTTAAGTGCGTCCCCTGTGGCAAACGGACTGACGGAGTTTTCTGTTTGCTTCAATGCTTCGTATCCAATGGAAGATTGCGGATCGTACGCTTTAGACCAAACTTCTCCGTCCTGATTTGCATCCGGTAAACTTGAAGAATAGAACAGCCGCGTTGCGTTTGCAGCATTTAATATCCACTTCCCGATCGCTCGAGCAAAGCGATCATCGTAACGAGCTACCGGCGCGAGTGTTGCAATATGCTGGATTGTATTCATCAAAAAAGCATATCCGGGTTGAAATTCCTGCACTTCACCCACCAATCCATACGCATCATAGTTTCCCCATTTCCCAAGCGTTGTACCCCAAGAACGGAGAGGGCCGACATCAAAACACCATGTGAATATTTTTTGCAGATCATACGTTGTTCCGAGTTCAGCATTCATTCTTGCAGCAGTATAGGCGCCGTACACCAACTGCAGTTCGTACGACGGATTAATTGAGAGAGAATTCAAGAACTCCATCGACCATTCTGCACCAATTCGGTATTTCACATTTCCAGTCTTCCCAAATGCTTGATAGTGCAGCCACGCAATGGCACCGGCAGCTTCCGGTTCGTGAACTCCTGTATTATTTGGAGTCATTGTCGATAGCTCCCAAGCACGATGGTCCATTTTCGGCAGCTGCCAGGGAGTTGCGCTGCCACCCATTACTTCCACGGCTGTCAACCAACGATCCGCAACAATGGGATACTGCATTTGAAATTCCGGCACATCAGGATTAAGATCGAACAGCTGATAGAAAAATACATTTGGCATTGTTTCATACCACCAGTCGTCGCCGCTGGAACCGCGCGGTGAATTTAAATAGACCTTTTCCGCAGGAAGAGTATTGAACCACTCTTTGCACATTGCCGCCCAATCTTTGCCTTGTTGATTCCTCTTATTAATCCCGGCAAGTTCTGCTCCGACAATTGCCGGAAGACAATTGATCCCTTCTCCGCCGGCACCCGGCGAACCGACGTATGATTTTAGGCGAAAGCTCTGCGACAACGGGTAGTTTACCGTATTGTCATTCAGAGAAATCAACGGCAAGTAATCTCCGTTTGCGGCCAAAT
>JBAYJG010000234.1:0-4874 GCA_041665225.1 Bacteroidota bacterium | reverse complement strand
GATATCGCTGAGGATCGCAACTCGGTCCCCTTCTTTTACAAGACCCATAGCGATACCGGCGCATGATTTTTTCAGCGGAACGCCGGCATCAAACAATGCCAGAGAACCTGCGCACACGGTAGCCATCGATGACGAACCGTTTGATTCCAGAATATCCGATACGATGCGGACAGTGTACGGAAACTCTTTTTCGCCGACGATAAGGTTTTTCAAGGAGCGTTCTGCAAGATTTCCGTGTCCAATCTCGCGGCGTCCGGTGTTGCCGAATCGTCCTACTTCACCGACGCTGAACGGCGGGAAGTTGTAATGCAACATGAATCGTCTCGGTTTGAATTCAATCAAGCCGTCCGTGTTCTGTTCATCATCCTTCGTTCCGAGTGTTACAGTCGTCAATGACTGTGTTTCTCCGCGTGTGAACAGTGCGGACCCGTGTGCACGGGGAAGTACTGCAGTTTCGATCGTGATCGGGCGGATATCGGCGAGACCGCGGCCATCCAGGCGTTTTTTCTTGCCAAGAATCATTTCACGCATTTCACGTTTTTCGATATCGTGAATGATTTCCTTGATCACCGATTCTTGTTCTGGAAATTTCTCTTTCAAAGCTTCCAAAACACCGGTGACGATCTCTTTCCGTTTATCGTAACGTTCGTCCTTTGCGGATACAGTGTTCGCTGCAGTTCGGAGTTTCTCCGTTGCAAGCGCTTCGACTTCTGCAAGAAGTGCTGCGTCGTATGATTTCGGCTCGACTGTTCGCTTTGCCTTTTTCACTTCAGCAGCAAGTTCCAGTTGAACCTGACAGATTTTTTTAATCGCCTCATGGCCGAAGGCCAGGGCAGCGAGCATATCCTTTTCGGAAATTTCCTTCGATTCGCCTTCCACCATCAAAATGGAACTTGCGGTACCGGCAACTGTCACATCCATGTCACTCATTTCGAGTTCGGAGAATGTCGGATTGAGCAGGAATTCTCCATTCAGCCGGCCGACGCGGACTTCTGCGATCGGTCCATCGAACGGTGAATCCGAGATCATCAATGCCGCCGAAGCGGCACAGGCGCCGAGCACATCGGCATCATTCTGCTGATCGGAAGAATACACCGTCACGACGACCTGTGTGTCGCAGTGATAATTCTCCGGGAACATCGGACGGATCGGACGATCGATGAGCCGTGCGGAGAGGATCTCCTTATCCGAAGGACGTCCTTCGCGTTTCAAATATCCGCCGGGGATCTTCCCCGCCGCAGACATCTTTTCACGAAACTCCACCTGAAGCGGGAAATAATCCAATCCCTCTTTCGGCTCTTTTGTCGCAACAACAGTCGCCAATACCATCGTATCGGCATATCGGACCATGACGGCGCCATCCGCCTGTTTGGCGAAACGGCCGGTTTCGAATTCCAGAGTGTAATTTCCGATCTGGACGCTCTTTTTTACTATCATATTATATTCTTCTTTTCTATGTACTATGGAACGATGAATAACTCTTATTTACGAATGTTCAATTCGCCGATGATCTTTCTGTAACGTTCGATATCCTTTTTCATCAGATAATCGAGAAGACGGCGGCGTTTGCCGACCATGCGGAGCAGACCGACACGCGAGTGGTTGTCTTTTTTGAATTTCTCAAAATGCTCCGAAAGTGAATTGATGTTTGCTGTGAGAATTGCAATCTGCACTTCCGGCAAACCGGTGTCATTTGCACCTTTTCCGTATTTTTTTACGAACTCGCCTTTTTGTTCCTTGGTAATTGCCATTGGTACTCCTTATGAAGATATTTGATTATGTTGTTCTAAAATTTTCGTTATTGTTATCTTATCGTTACCCATTTCTTGCACCAGTTCATCCACTGCGTTGAATTTCTTTTCGCTGCGGGTCCGTTCGATGCACTGGACAGTCACCGTTTCATCGTAAATATCCTTGTCAAAATCGAAGATATTCACTTCAATCGTCTGCGCCTGGGCATCGCCGAATGTCGGATTGTGCCCGATACTCATCATCCCGCCGTACCAGCGTCCTTCAACATGGATTCGGACCGCATAGATTCCGGTCTGCGGAACAATTTTTTTGGGATTATCGAGTTTGATGTTCGCAGTCGGATATCCCAATTGTTTCCCTCTGCCAAATCCGCGGACGACGACTCCGGAAAATCCATAGTTATATCCAAGCATTGAGTTTGCCAGCGATACTTTTCCGCTTAACAGCGCATCGCGGATTGTGGAACTGCTGATCACGACGTCGCTCACTTTCATCATTGCCAGAGCTTCCACAGAAAAATTATGCAGCTTTCCCAATTCAACTACCTGGTTCATTCCGCCTTCCCTGTCCCGTCCGAATTGGTGGTTGAAACCTTCCATGACTTCCGATACGCCGATTCCGTTGATGATATACGTGGAATAAAAATCCCGGAATGTCAGCCTCGAAAACTCAAATGTAAACGGGATGATGAAGACAGCATCAACTCCTTGTTTTTCAATCAACAAAAGCTTTTCATCAAGAGTGCATAATATGCCGATACTCTTTTTCCCATCCGAAACAACATCCCTTGGATGCGGTTCAAAAGTAACGACAACGCTGCGTCCTTTACCACTTCGCGCTTTTTCCACCACCTGACGGATGATGGATTGATGCGCAAGATGGACTCCATCGAACATTCCGATCGAAATAACAGACTGCTTGTCGTATTGTACTTCTTCCAGAGACCGGTAAATAATCATGCGACAGCAACCGTTGTTTGTATTTTTTTCTCAAGAATGTGCAGTAGTTCAACAGGCAAAGCGTCTGTAAGAGAAAATTCACCAATCCTGGTTCTCGTTAGTTTCTTTAAATATGCTCCACATCCTAATCGGATCCCTGCATCATGCGCAAGGGAGCGGATATAAGTACCTTTGGAACAAACGACCCGAAAGCCAACAAATGGAAGATCAAATGATGTCATTTCAAATTCTTTAATGAAAATTTCTCTTGTTGCCCGTTCGATTTCTTTCCCTTTTCGTGCGTCCTTGTATAAGCGTCTGCCGTTTTTTTTTATCGCTGAATACATCGGCGGAAGCTGCTGCTGGAGGCCGAGAAAGGATCCGAATACAGCCTCTACACTATCTTTAGTGATATTGCTAACATCTTTTGTTTCATAGACTTCTGTTTCTGAATCAAAACTCTTTGTAGCGGCTCCTAGCTCTATGATGCCGGTATATTCTTTTTCCCACCCGATGAACTGGTCAATCTGTTTCGTCATCTTTCCGGTGCACAGGATCAATAATCCGGTTGCTTTGGGATCGAGCGTTCCAGCATGGCCGATCTTCTTTATCTCGAACATTGCTCGCACCCGATGGACGATATCAAACGATGTCCAATCCAACGGTTTATTGACAAGAATGATCTCCCCTTCTTCAAAGTTCAGCCACGGTTTTTGACCGGCATGCTCCCACATCACTCTTCCTTTTTATCATCTTTGTGGATCTGTTTGATCAATGATTCGATATGCATCGCGTTATCCAAGGACTTGTCATGATGGAATTCCAGGATGGGAACGAACTTTAGATTGATCCTTGAACCGAGTTCTGAACGGTAATGCCCTTTTCTTTTCTCGATCTGAGCCATTGTCTTTTCCTGTTTCTCCTTCGATCCCATAATGCTGACAAAGACCCGTGCGGTACGAAGATCCGGAGTGACCCTGGCTTCAGTTACCGTGGTAAACCCGAATTCCGTGCTGCCGCTGAATGCACGGCTCAGCATGGTTCCAAGCTCTTCCCGTATCAGCGATGCTACCCGTTCTGTTCTGATCGACATTAGATCAACTTCCGTTTCGTCTCAACCAATTTAAAGGCTTCGATGATATCGCTGACCTTTACATCGTTGAAATTTTCCAATCCCAATCCGCATTCGAAGCCCTTTTCCACTTCTTTCACATCGTCCTTAAACCGTTTCAACGAAGCAAGTCCACCCGTGAAGACAGACACACCATCGCGAATCAAGCGAACCTTGCTGTTTCTGGTAATCTTGCCATCCAGTACAAAGCATCCAGCAATCAGGCCGATCTTCGGAACTTTGAATGTATCGCGAACCTCGACGGTTGCAACAACTTCTTCCGTTACCGTCGGTGCAAGCAAGCCTTCCAATGCGTTTTTAATTTCGTTAATCGCATCATAAATAATACTGTAGAGGCGAATATCTACTTTTTCAGTCTCTGCAAGACGACGTGCATTCAGGTTCGGACGAACATGGAATCCAACAATCACTGCACGTGATGCTGCTGCGAGCACGATATCAGATTCAGAGATCGCTCCCACTCCTTTATGAATAACTCGGATTTTCACTTCATCCGTAGAAAGCTTCATAAGAGAATCTGCAAGCGCTTCGACCGAACCGTCCACATCACCTTTGACAACAATGGAGAGTTCGCGCACCTGATGGCCTGCTTGGATTTGTTGTGAAATATCGTCGAGTGTTACCATACGCACCTGACGGAAATCCTGTTCCCGTTTCAACTGCTGGCGTTTTAAGCTGATCTCGCGCGAGATACGATCCGATTCGACAACAATGAACTGGTCGCCAGCGGCAGGAATGCCGTCAAAGCCGAGGATCTGCACCGGTGTTGACGGAGGAGCCAAATCCACCTTGTTACCGCGCTCATCGAACATTGCTTTTACTTTACCGCTGTAGATACCGCAAATGAACGGATCGCCGATATGCAATGTTCCTTTTTGAACGAGCACTGTACCGATCGTACCTTTTCCTTTATCCACCTGTGACTCGACCACTGCGCCGCGTGCCATGCGATCCGGATTTGCTTTTAAATCCAACACTTCTGCTTCGAGAAGAACTTTCTCGAGCAGTAAATCCATGTTCTTTCCGGATTTTGCAGAAACTTCGACTGATTG
>JBAYJG010000233.1:0-4875 GCA_041665225.1 Bacteroidota bacterium | reverse complement strand
TAATTCGTCATATCGGTATTGTTTCGGATATCACGGAACGGAAGCAGGCCGAAGGTGTTCAGCATGAAAGCGAACGGCGATTCCGGGATATGATGGAAAAAATTGAGTTACTTGCCGTAATCCTAGACAGTAACGGTCGGGTCACTTTTTGCAATGATTTCCTCCTTCGGCTTACAGGGTACGATCATAACAGTGTTGTAGGACAAAATTGGTTTACGAAGTTTCTTCCGCATGAATTGAATACTGAAAAAATATTTATCGAAGCGATGAAGAATGGTTCTCTTCCTGCACACTTCGAGAATGAAATTGTCACTGCGTCCGGTGATCAGCTGATGATTTCGTGGAACAATATCGAGCTGCGTGATGCTGATGGACACATCATCGGTACCAGCAGTATCGGGGAAGACATCACCCAACGAAGACAGATTGAGCTTGCGCTAAGTGAAAGTGAAAAAAAATATCGGGGTATTTTTGAGAATGTACAGGATGTTTTTTTCGAAACACTCGTCGATGGAACAATTCTGGAAATGAGTCCATCAATCTTGATCGCGTCGAAGGGACAATATCACAGGGAAGATCTTCTCGGTCATTCGATGTTCGAATTTTATGTTAACGAAAAAGAGCGTAAAACACTTGTCTCCATACTACGGCAGAAAGGATTTGTCTCGGATTATGAAATAACCTTGAAAAACCGCGACGGTTCAGAAATGCCGTGTGCTATTTCGTCAAAAATTCAACATGCTTCAGGAGATGTTCCTGAAAAAATCATCGGAAGTCTGCGTAATATCTTCGAACGGAAAGAAACAGAAAAGAAAATTGCGCTTCTTGCTCATACCATGAAAAGCGTCAGCGAATGTGTCAGCATTACCGATGTTAACGACAACATTCTCTTTGTCAATAATGCGTTTGTGAAAACGTACGGGTATCGTGAAGACGAATTACTCGGAAAAAATATCACTATGCTGCGCTCTCCAAACAATCCTCCCAAAACGACGGAGGAAATTCTTGCAGCAACAATGGCGGGAGGATGGAGCGGTGAATTACTGAATCGCTCCAAGGACGGACAAGACTTCCCGATATCACTTTCAACTTCCTATGTACGTGATGAAAATAATACAATTGTCGGGTTGGTGGGAATCGCGATCGATATTACAGAAAAAAGGAAATTTCAGCAAGACCTTCTGCAATCTCAAAAAATTCAAAGTATTGGCACGCTTGCAGGAGGTATTGCCCACGATTTCAACAATATTCTTGGAATAATTCTCGGATATTCTGGACTGCTGAATAGAGGTACAGTAAGTGCCACAAGACAAGCA
This sequence comes from Bacteroidota bacterium, assembly GCA_041665225.1. Taxonomy (GTDB): domain Bacteria; phylum Bacteroidota; class Ignavibacteria; order UBA10030; family UBA8401; genus UBA8401. The sequence continues at coordinate 3,559 of JBAYJG010000233.1, read as the reverse complement.
GAAAGTATTGCCGCAATCAATCAGGCAGTTCAACGGGGAGCATCATTGGTACGCCAGATATTGACGTTTGCCAGGAAAACAGATGTGGAGTCCGAACCGGTTAATCTTGTTGCTCTCGTGCAGGAACTAATTTCCATGCTTCAACAAACATTTCCGAAAACAATCATATTTCACAATACGATCCCGTTCGATATTCCGAACATCCTTGCCGACCGGTCTCAGATTCACCAAGCGATATTGAACTTATATATCAATGCCCGCGACGCAATGCCGACCGGCGGATCGATCAATATCAATGCAGAAATATTGACGTCCGAACAAATGAAAGAACTCTATCCCGAATCCAAATCAGTTCCGTACGTTTGTATTAATGTTGCTGATACCGGCGAAGGAATGGATGAAAAAACACGAAGCAGAATATTTGATCCATTCTTTACAACGAAGGAACAGGGGAAAGGAACAGGATTAGGATTATCGGTTGTCTTCGGCATTGTGCAGACACATCAAGGATATATCTCTGTTGAAAGTGAATTGGGGATGGGAACGAACTTTAAACTGTATTTCCCCCTACAGGCATCAGCTGCACTTCTTTCGATTGAGCATCAGCAAGTGGTCTATGAAACCGGAGGAACAGAAACAATTCTGGTTGTGGAAGATGAAGAACTACTTTTGGACATGGTTACGTTGGTCCTTCAGGAGAAGGGTTACACTATTATTGCTGCGCGCGACGGAGCAGAAGCAGTTGAACTGTACCGGGAGAACCAACAACATATTGCACTGGTGATCACCGATTTGGGGCTTCCGGTGCTATCAGGATATGAAGAATTTTATCATCTGATAAAGATCAATCCGTCAGTGAAGGTTATTCTTGCCAGCGGTTTTTTTGATCCGAAGATCAAATCCAGTTTAGTGGAAGCCGGAGCGAAGTACTTCATTCAAAAACCGTACGTAATTGATCAATTTTTGAAAATGATCAGGGAAGTATTGGACAATACAAACATATAAGTTCATTCTTTCTTAATCAATCGGTGAAAGTTGAACCACATACCTATATATCTATTGTGCCAAAAAAGGGACTAACCCTCTTTTCATCCTTTGGACCGATACCTTCACATTCGATTCATCGATATCGTTGGTATCAATTCGAAACAGTGAGATGTATTCATCTATCAAAGACATCTCCATTTATTCGAACTCTTGAAAATAATTGCATACGGTTACCACGTAGTTGTATGCATCTTTGAACTATGGATATACAATTTAAAGGAATGTAAATGAAACAATTACCAATAGCTCTGTTCGGGATGTTCATCATCCTTTTCGGTGTGGGTGTGGGGTGCAATTCTGACGATCCTGTTGCATCAGGCTCATCATCAACGCCGGTGAATCTATCCGTCGGATTCTCAAAAATAGGATCGAACAATTCGCTTTCAAAATATGCGGTCGTCGATTCACTTCGCATCGACAGCGTTATCGTTGTTCTTCAAAAAATAAAATTTGAATCGCACATTGAATCGGCAACGATTGATACTTCTGGAAAAGACACAACGGAAACCGAATTTGAATCAAACTACATGTTTAGAGGGCCGTTCGTTGTTCATGTTCGAGATTCCAGCACGGTAAGTTTTGCGAACCAGACACTTCCTGCTGGTATCTATACAGGAATTAAATTCAAAATTCATGCTTTTCGAAAAGGTGAAAAATGCGAAGACAGTGACGAACATAACCATCGAGTTGGCACGGCAAACAACGATTCCATGACAGGGTATAGTATTGCAGTATGGGGCGGGGTAAAACAAAACGGAGTATGGGTTCCATTCGCTTACAAAACGAACATCGAAGTTGAATTTAAATTACGGGGGAATTTTACTATTGCTTCTTCTACGAGTGCGGTAAAAATAGCACTGCGATTTAATACAGGGGATTGGTTTCAAGATGTCCAGACTGGTGCATTGTTGGATCCAACAGACAGTTCATCGCGAAACAGGGAATTGATCAAAGAAGCGATCAAAAAATCATTTGAAAAGGGACGCGGAGGAAGAGATTCCAATAACGATGGACATCCGGACGATTAGTAAAGGGGATTTCGAGTTTTAGTTTAAAAACCTACACCTGAACGGTGTAGGTTTTTTATGTTGGTAAGTAAATCTCCATCTGTTAAGCATGGACAATGTTTTCATGTTTATCAAATCAACTGTAATTCCATAGAATTCGCTGAATCCTTGCTGTTTTCAAAGCATCACACCTGTAGAAAATATCATCAATCATTGTTTACCAAAAAAATCCTTCTATGAGTCTTATTCAACTCCACGAAGTAACAAAATCCTATAATACGTCTTTCGTGCCAGTCATAGCGCTCAACCGCATAACGATCACCATCGACCGTCAGGCGTTTATTTCTTTCATTGGACCTTCGGGAAGTGGGAAGTCGACGTTATTGAACATCATTGGGGCGCTTGATAAGCCCACTGGTGGAACAATTATTGTTGATGACGTTGATATTGCGAAGCTGGATCGCTCGTCTGCTGCCGCATTTCGGGGAAGCATTATCGGATTTGTTTTTCAAAATTTCAATCTCATTCCGGTACTCACCGTTTTCGAAAATGTGGAATATCCGCTCTTAATTCTCAAAAATAGCAGTGTGAAAGACCGAAAAGCGCACGTTTTGAATCTGCTGGACAAGGTAGGAATGCTGGATCAAAAAGACAAATTTCCAAACCAAATCTCTGGCGGACAAAAGCAGCGTGTTGCCGTTGCGCGGGCACTGGTTGCGAATCCAAAAATCGTTCTTGCCGATGAACCGACAGCCAACCTAGATCATGCTAGCGCATTCAAAGTGATCGCCCTTATGCATGAAATGCAAAAGACGTTTGGAACAACATTTGTGTTTTCCACACACGATCCAAAGATTGTAGAAGAGGCGGAATTGATCTATACGCTTGAGGATGGAGCCATTGTCAATCACAAAGCAAAAACATAAGGAGCGGTGAATTCGATGAAGAATCTCATTACCATTGCAGTCCGCAATCTTTTCCGTTATAAGCGCCGCACGTTTCTTACTTCATCGCTGATTGCCTTTGGTGTAGTGTTGGTGATTGTTTTTGGCGGACTTGCAATTTCATTTAAAACACAGATGGTCGGTGTCATCACCAACTCCTCCCTTGGGGATATGCAGATTCATAAAAAAGGATATGTTGAATCCATTGATAACCTTCCACTCAACCTTACACTTTCCGAAACTGAATATGCGGAAGTTGAACGCACATTACATACAATGTCCGAAATTGAAGCATATAGTCCACGCATCAAATTCGGAGCAATGATCAGCAATTACGCACAAACTTCAAACATCCGATTAAGTGCTGTCCGTCCTGAAATGGAACAACGAACTGTTACAGATCTTGTTACACGGATGAAACGAACGAATGCTTCGGCAGAACCGTTCTTGAAACAGGGAGAGATTATCATTCCGGAAAATTCGATGAAAGGCTTGCAACTGAATATCGGCGACGAAATTGTGTTGATTGCCACGAACAAAGAAGGATCTGTGAACGGTATT
>JBAYJG010000232.1:0-4876 GCA_041665225.1 Bacteroidota bacterium | reverse complement strand
TGGCCGATATCAGCACTCAGGATATCCGCCGCATTATCAAACTTCCACCAGCCTTGTTTTGCTGGTATTTGTCCAAAGAGCAATGAACCGCTAAACACTAACAGCATTGCCAAGAGAATGTAAGGTGTTTTTTTCATAGCATATCCTTGATTAATGATGAAAAAAGATGTTATTACAACAATGCAATCATTGCCGCAGAACGATGACAATTTATTTTTTATCAAATACGTACAAATATTACCGATTTGTCCGCCAACGGACAATCCCACGTACGTGGTATCTTGAATAGCAATGGACAGTGTCTCTGTGTTATAGCAGGAAGAGTGTAGTGATACATTTTTCTTTCGAATAGAAATAAAAACGGTCGTTTTCATTAAAAAACGACCGTCATAAAAATTGAAAACGCTGATAGACCTACTTCATCAATATCAGTTTTTTTGTTGCGGTAAATTGTTCATTGTGTATCCCGGTTGCTTCGAGCCGATAGAAATACATACCGGAAGCTGCAGATGGCACACCGTTGCTGGAATTCCATAGAGCACGATACGTGCCAGCGTCCACCTCACCATTGAAGAGTGTCGCAACCTGCTGACCGAGAATATTATAAATTCGTAAGAGCACTCTGCTGGTGAACGGAACAGAGAATCGAATAGTCGTTGTCGGATTGAACGGATTTGGATACGCATTGTCCAGTGAGAATGCACTTGGTGCAGATACGCCGGTTTCAAGAACCGGAAGTGCAACATCAGATCGACGGAGCGATGCTCCATTCTTCAAAATTCCCCACTGAGCATAATTCGACGCATCCGGTGTGCTGTCACCGGCAACGGCGTCAAATCTCCAGTATCCGCGCAATTCTGAATATTTTTGGTGACCGGCAATGTTCGTGCTATTAAACATCCATCCCTTTATTGTTTCCGAATCCAATGCTGCTCCCCAGATTCGGACCTCATCGATATATCCGCCGTAGTAAAATCCCCATGAATAATTCCCGGTGCCATCCTGTCCGATATTCACGTCATATTCCGTATCGATACTTTTTACAGAGGAAATGTCTGCACTCTTTTTTAACACACCGTCCGAATATGCCCGGGCAAAATTTGATGAACGGTCGACGACAACGGCAATATGATGCCATTGCTCGTCATTAATGACTGCAATATCATCAATATCAGCACGATGCTTTGCATCCGTATTGATTCCTCCATCGCCAATATTATACTGCCATACTCCACCCGCATCCAACGCAATAACCCATCCCGCATTGCTTCCTGCACCCCAATCCTTGTTGCTGATAATTGCTGGATCACCATCCCATAATCGTGATGGCTTAATCCATGCTTCGACTGTGAAACTTTTTGTTGAATCAAATTTATACTGTGGCTGCGCCGGAACACGAACAAACATATTGGCATCCGTTCCATCCATCATAACGGAAGATCCGCCTGTACCGGTTCCATAATCCGAAAAGACATCAACGGCTCCCTCATTGGAAGCAGTGGTACTGTCCACCCAACGGTTCCACACCTGCACTTGAGCGACCTCAACTAAATTCGGATGACTGAGATCCGTTTGTGCGCCGATAAGCACCGAACCGGGTTTACCGTTACCAGCGGGAATCAGGGTAAAGCGTCCGGCAGAACGAATGGAATGTTGTGATGCCTTTTTCCCATCCATATAATAGGTTGCAATATTTCCGCCATCAACAGCCATGATCACACGGTGCCATTTTTTTGCAACGACAACACTACTATCGGAATATCCCAGTGTATCGCAGCCAGCCTTTCCTGCAGCAGTAACAGAAAGTTCAGCGGACGTTAGATTCAGTGTATCCGTTTGAAGAAGATCGTATGATTGGGCAAGATCAGGAAGTTTAAAATCTACCAGCACAGACCAACAATTGGTCTTCCCGTTGAACGCTAATCCATTTGCAATTATACTATGGTTCAATTGAAAATATTGATCAGCTTGTAATTGGACGGCATTCCGTCCTGGTTTCGGCCCTACAACTGTTTTCAATGCGCCGCCACCTTTCAAAACCAGCGAGCCGGTTCCCGTTGTTGGTTTCAAAACATCGGCAGCATCGGTCATATCAAATCCATTGACAGGGTCTTTCGATTGAACAAGATATCCGTACCCGCCCATCGCAGCAATCTGTGCTACTGATAATGTGGTATCATATAATGCAATTTCTGCCACGTCAATTTCCCCGTTATCACCGTCATCATCTCCAAAAAAGAGCACTTCGTCCAATCCATCGACGGATTCAAGCGCCTGATTATTATCGGCAGTCATCGGACTCCCTTTGAGCAAAAGGTTTCCGTCGAGATAGATATTGAATTCGGCACCAATATTCGCTACGACAACAAGACGGTACCAACGGCCAACCGTGATCGAGTCAAACGAATACCCTGGCGTACCGCGTCCGATATTGTGACCTCGCGAGGAAGTGGCGTTGCGGATAAACAAGTCCCCATCGGTTGTATTAGTTGGGTCGGTTTGATAGAATGTTCTCCATTCACCTCTGGTATTAATTTTGAAATCGATGACCATGGAATAACGATTGACTTTTTTCAGTGTATCGCTGATCCCATTGGCAGACAAACCCGGCACAGCGCGCAGGAAATTGTATTTCGGAACATGGAGCGCCTTGTTGCCGGCGATCGGTCCGTCAATTGAGGAAATATTTTCAGTCGCGGAAGGATTGTTATCTTTCACCAAATCTATCCCGACCGTGGCGGCAAATGGCGCGCCTGCATTGTCAAATGTCCAATGCCCTTTCAGATTGGATGTAGGAATCGCAGAAGGCACTATCTGTGAAGCAGCGATCGACGTACTCAAAACCATAATAATGAGAAGCATAATTTTTTGATTCATAACCGTCTCTCCTATAGTTAATTGTTGCGAGACATGCTGTTGTTGCTCTGCTGTATTTTTAAAATAGATTTTAGTCGTGAAATATCATTCCGCCATTCATTCCCAACTGTCGGGAACGCGGGGACATCCTTTCCGCCGCGGATAAATGACACCGGCATACTTCTCGATAGAGTGTACTCGTTCATCCGCAGTGTATCAAGGACAGTTGTATTCACTTGTGGGTGGTAGCGCTGGACAAATGAATCAATCTTTTGCGTAAGATAATTTTGGTCTTTTCGCACGATGTATTGGCGGACATCTTGTTGGGCAGGGTCATCATCGGGACTATTCCGTTGCAGGGTATGTTTCAACCGGTATTCTTCATATAGCCACTTATCATTCCACACTCGAAGATATTCCGACGATTCTAGATCGTTGTGGTAATTCCTTTCCATTCCTATGCGTTCCAAATAGTAATCGCGGACTGCAGCAGCAGTATACGCAGCAAAGGCAGCAAACGGACGTTGAAATTCCTTCATAATTTTGCGCAGGGGAAGATTCCGGGCGATCTCCAGCATGGTAAATTGTGTATTGGAAGTCGTCACCAGTATACGGGCCTGTTCTTTTTTGAATGCCTGCAGCTTAAGATAGGAAGCATCTGCTTTTTCAAGAGCGGAAAAGAAATCGAACGAATTTAATAGAGGCGATGCGTACCATTCTTCAGCCGCAGACACGAGAAGATGTAGCGCTGCCGCATTCGTTTTTACGTTCTTTGGCTCCATTAACGCTGTAACATAGGCTTTTCGTGCCGACAACCGTTTTCGTGCAAAGACAATTTTCTTCGCCGTCGGGAGTGAATTTGATGCCTGGGTCGTGGTCACACCGCTGCGGCGAATATCAACAATTTGCAACAGGTAAAATGCGCCGCCATATTCAATAGGTGCAGAAATATCGCCGAGAGAAAGAGTTTTTATCGCTTCATAAAATTTTGGCTCGATCTCTGTCCAACGCACATAATCGGATTCCATCTGAAGCGCTACACCATTGAGTTCGGGATTTTGTTTGATCAGTTGCTGTACTACAGCGCCGTATCCTTCGCGCCGCATTTGACGCTGTATCGTTTCCGCCCGCTCCCTGCTTGGTTCCATCCAATACCGGAATTTAAAGGTCACAAGCGATTTCATCATCTCTTCATTTGCTTCTTCATCAGACACCGTGATGCGTGAATCTACATCTGCCGCGATGACCTGTTCAACCATTGCATTGCGCTGGAATTCGTCGTGCAATTGTTCAATACGCTTATTCCTTTGAAATCCCAATCGGATTGCTTCTTGCGAAATAACTTTTTCCGCAAGCATTGCGGTTAGCACGCTGTATAACTGTTCCCGGGAGGAACTTCCCTGTTTTAGTACCGGATGTGCGGTCTCAAATGATTGTTGAAGTTCGGAGAGTGTGATATAGGAGGTGCCGATCACCGCCACAACGGAATCAGAAAGTTGTACACTCTGTTTCATCGAAACCGGCTGCTGAAACTGGAACAACAGTGTGAGTGCCGCAACGAGCACAACAGCGAAGATACCTATGAACACTTCTTTCTTCAGGGTGATTACCTTTGGAACAGTTAAAATACAATGCCGATCGAGATGCGCTGGGCGTTCCCCAGCAATCCCCATTCGGACCAGGAATAATCACAGCGCATTCCAACGTTGGATTGTTCCATCAAATAATCAATCCCGCCTCCCAGCGTCAATCCATTGATATGGTCTCGTTCGAATATGTTTTCATACCCCGCTCGCAGGAAGAACAGATTGAAGACGGAATATTCTGCGCCCAGGGAAACACTTTCGGTGGCATTGCTAGGATGCATGACATCCGTAGTGACCAGTAATGCGCCGAATGATTCCAGTTGCAGTTCATAAGCAACTCCGAAACGGAACAGCAGCGGCATCGCATAGGAGTTTGTGGAATAGGTCGCTTCGACTCTATCGAAGTTGTGATGATTCTTGTCGGGATCAACGGT
>JBAYJG010000231.1:0-4971 GCA_041665225.1 Bacteroidota bacterium | reverse complement strand
ACTCCGCCCGTGCCAATATTTGTCCATTCAATTCTGTTCGGTGACGTTGCGAATTGAACACTTCCACCGCCTGTTACGATCGTTGCGTCATTATTATACGTTACATTGCTGCTCAACGTATCGACGAGATATGCTCCTGTTGCATAGCCATATCCATTATTGGAATAGGTAATCGTATAGTTGATCACTTCTCCCGGTTTCGGTGTCAGATCGGACGTGGTTTTATTTGTCGAGACATTCCCAACCTTCGTCATAATCGAATCACGGACCCATGCAGAAGCGGTATCATAGACAACATTTGCCGTGTCCTGAAATTTCGAAGTTACCGTCAAGCGTGTCGTATCCAGGATCCAGCTCGGCGCATTATTCGGAATAAACATACGGAGGATGATCTTATACTGAGCATCAGCCGCAAGACCGGAAATACTATCCAATTGAGTTGTTTCGCCACCCTGTAAAATACCGTCACCATTGGTGTCAAAGAAAACTGTCGGTGCAGTCCAGTTGGCTGAGTCCGCTTTTGAGATGGTGTAGGAATCTGTTCCGTTACCGGTATTCGTGACAGTATGCGCGAAGTAGACATACATGCTATCGGAAGCATACTGCAGTGTTCCGCCTGGCGAGATGTTTACGCCGGGCACCTGTTCAACAGTGATCGTAACGATATTCGATTGAGTAGTGGCCGAATCCGTTCCCGAAAGAAATTTGTAGGACATCGACGCCTGGTTCGTTATTGGCGTACCAGCCGGAGTTCCTGCTGCTAATGCACTTGTCGTCCCTAACAGAACGAAGGCACAAAAGGCAGCCATAAAAACCATGTTGGTTTTCATATGTAACCCTTTCTGATTGTTTGTTGTGTTGTGTTGTGTGTTTTTCATTTTGTTTCTTCCCTTTTAGTAAAAATTGTTTGTTTCATGCATCGCTCACTCTGAGTGGAGGAGGTTTTGGTTTGCGCATATATCGTTTTTTCATTGGTATTCTCCTGATATGGTATTGTGTATGATTATTTCGTTCTTTTTAAAATTTTATGACCCGTTAATTGACTTTGACTTTCATCGTAATTGTTCCGGAAACACCTGGTTGAACGATACCGATATTCAACTGTACCGTTGTACCAACAAGTGTCACTTCATCTGCGTCCGCCGTATCCGTTTTTGAAATCGCATTTACTGTGACAGAATTTGCGATGTACGTTGTATTCACCGGCTGGGCATCCGTAACTGTTACCATGTCAGCTGCCATTGTTCCGGCATTCGTATAACTGATAGTGTATGTTATCGTATCACCCGGTTTTGCCGTGGAGCGGTTTGCTGACTTTGTCATTACCATCAGCGGCCGATTGATCGGCATAAAGGATGCCGTTACCACAGCGCTGTCTCCGTTCCCGCGGATCACGGCAGTATTGATTGCTGCAACCTGATTAATGATTGAGGAGTCGATCTGCACTTGGTACGTCAGAACCGCACTGTCTCCCACTGCGACATTAAAGGAATTAAAGGTTATCACCCTGCCATTTACTGTTGCACCAGGGTTGATCGTACCAGTGAGAATAGTGACATGCTGCGGTACTGTGTCCGATACAGAGACAGATGTTGCATTGGCACTGCCAGTGTTTTTCACTATAATAGAGTAAGAGATCGAGTCGGATGGAACGGCAAAACCGCCATCGATATCGACCAACGTTTTCGTGGACGATGTGAAATTGGGACGTGCTACAATCATTACACTTTCCGTATCAGTCACAATCGAAGCATTCGACGCGGAAGCATATGCCTTGTTCACAATAATCGTATTGCCGGGCGACAGCGGTGAATTCACCGTAACTTTAAATGTGACAACATTACCGGTATCATTCGTCCCAAGGGTTGCTCGCGACACCGTGATTCTATTGGTGGCAAATGATGTACCCGTTCCGGTCACCGAACCAGGGACATAGGTCATGTTTGCAGGGATTGTATCGATCACCGTAAATGTTGCCGCTGTATCCGATCCTGTATTCCCGTACGTGAGCGAATACGTAATAGTATCGCCGGGAGTGTTACTCGTGTATGCTGCTCCCTTCCGAAGTGTCAGCATCGGATACGAAAGTACAGTAGTCGTCACGCTTGTACCAGGAATAGAATCGACAAGCTTGTCTGTGGCTACCCAAGAAGTATTCGGGATAATTGTTCCGTTACTGATTGGCGAATTGATTTGAACTGTAAATGTCACCGTCTTTGAAGCATCAGCAGTAACACTCCCCAAAGCCAGTCCGGAAACCAGCGGCGAAGTTCCGCTCACATCCGCTTGCGCCACATTGTCGATCTTTGTGGAATTCGGCACATAGGTCGTGTGAGCAGGAATCGAATCATGCAGAACAGTTGAAGTTGCGGTGCTGATTGTCGCATTCGATACGACGATGGAATACGTGATAACGCTGGTCGCAAAGGCAGTGGTGCTATCCACCGATTTCACCGCTGCGAGCTGCGGATAAATAACGTTGGTCAGCGCCAGAGACGAATGTTTATCTGTAATTCCGAATGCAGAGATTGTCGCCCGATTGGAGATCTGTGAAATGCTATTATACACCATCGGTTTGGGAAGCAGGACGAGCATTGTGACTACACCAGAATCATTAACTGCAACATTCGGAAGGTTCCAAGTAACAATTCCACCGGAATACGAACCGCTGTTGGATGCGCTGATAAATGTTGTATTTGCAGGCACCGTATCTTTTAAGACGACACTATTTGCCGTGGCAGATCCCACGTTCTTATATCGAATTGTGTACGTCAGCGTATCAGCCGGACCAGCGGAAACTTTGTCCACATTCTTCGTCAGAGTAAAATTTGGTATCGCACTGACAGTTGTTGTAACCGATGACGTTTTATAGGAATCTTCCGCATTCGTGAATACCGCTTTGTTGGTGATCGGCGTGCCGATTGCTGTGCCATTATTAATTGTGGCTTTGAATGACAGCGTACCATTTGTATTTGCGTTCACCGTACCGAGATTCCATACCAACCGTGCGGGACTCCCGACAAATGCTCCTCCGCCTGTCACCGAACCGGTCACATACGTAAGGTTTGTCGGAATGGTATCCGTCACCACCGAAATGGTCGATGCCGAAACTCCGGGAGCATTAGAATAGTTGATAGTGTAGGTCAATTCTGTTCCAACGGGTGCGGAAATGATATCGACACTCTTTGTTAATGTGATGCTCGGCGACAATAATGATGTTGTCGTTACTGTGTTGGTCAGCGTTACTGGCGTTGTGCTATTCATGGATGCCCTGTTCGGGATCACGACGCCGCCTTGGTTAACAATTGCACGGATTGTCAAAGAAGCAGATCCGCCGTTTGCAACGCTGCCGGGTAACCAGGTGATGATATTACCGCTGTTGGAAACAGTTCCGACTGATGCTGTCGAACCGATATAGTTCAGCGAGTTTGGAAGTGTATCCTTTATCGTTCTGCTTTTTGCAGAACCGGAATTATTCAAGTAATAGAGAGAATAGATAAGCGTATCACCAACGTAGACTGTTGATTTGTCAACAGATTTTACCATCACCTCTTCATTTTCCGCGATACCGATCGGCAAAGTTGTGGAAATCGTACTTTGCTCACTGCTCACCAGCACGCCGCGAGCACGAGCGATATTAGTATAATTCACGCCGACAATCGGCATTTTCACCCTGAACGTAAGGGTCTTTGTCTGACCGGGCGTTAATGTCGCCGCCGGGTTGAAGATCCATTGCACCGTTCCGGTGCTCCCGGTTGTCGGCTTCGTGGTCACTGTAGAATACAGCGTCCCGCCATTGGTCCAACGATACTGGAAATTATTCGGCAACACATCTTCGAGTGTATCAAGTGTTGCCGTGTAATAACCGGTGTTCGTTAATGTCAATGTGAACGTACCAGTATCGCTGGTGGCATACACTGCCTGGTTCGATGTTTTCGTCAACGATACATTCGGAATGGCAGTCACAAGAAGCGTAGCACTGCTGCTGTAGGGACTCGTTTCGTTGGAAAGGATTACTGCCTCGTTCACCAACGGTTGATTCTCACCAACAGTCGGATATGGATTGACGACCGACGCTTGGAAGGTGATTGTATTGTTCAGGTTGCCGCCACCCGCTGAGATCGTACCGATATTCCATGTCAGTACTTGACGTGTTGGATTGCTCAAAGTCGTAATCGTGTTCGGCGCAGGTGATGCAGTACCAGTCAAATAGCTCACGTTGACAGGAAGAGTATCGCGGACAACAACACTATGTGCAACACCGGTGCCCACATTACCATACAGGATCGTATACGAGACGTTGTTGCCCGGATAGGTTGAAGTCGGACTGACAGATTTCGATAATGAAAGTACTGCCCCGAGGATTGTATTGGATACGGTATTGCTGACAACCGGATCAACCAGATCGGTAGAGATCAACGACCCTGTGTTCACCAATGGATTCACACCATTGTACGGTTGTGATACTTTTACACGGACGGCGACGGATGCGCTCGCTCCTGCATTCACCGTCCCTATATTCCAGATCACTTTTCGCGTGGTTGTATCAAATGTCCCGCCATTGTAAACAACCACAGTGTTGCTTAATCCTTGCACAAGCGAATCTGTAACGACAACATTGTGTAATATCACCGTACCGGTGTTCGTATAGGTCAGTGTGTATCTGATCGTATCGTTCGGATTCACGCCGGCAACAGCAGATGTCGATTTTGTCAGTGACGCTGCAGCATTGGTCACAGTAACGGGAGCAACATTACTTGCTGCCGTGAAGTAGGTCGAACCTTTTGCTGTAACTGAGTTCGGGTATGTTCCCGGTGTTGTTCCTGCAAGGACATTAAACTTTAATGTTTTACTTGTTCCAGCCGCAATTGAAACTGATGGATTGAAGATCCAACGGATGGTTCCAGTAGAGTTTGCTGCAGGCGAAGACGTCGGAGCCAATGTGCCGCCGGTGGTATCATTCAGATATGT
>JBAYJG010000230.1:0-5083 GCA_041665225.1 Bacteroidota bacterium | reverse complement strand
ATGATGCCGGAGATGGATGGACTGGAAGCGGTGCGGACGTTGAAAAAAAATCCCACTACTGCCCAGATTCCGGTCGTTTTCCTGACTGCACGTGGCTCCGATGTAGATGAGATCGTAGGACTTGAACTCGGGGCAGATGACTATATCACAAAACCGGTCAGTATTCCCAAGCTGATCGCGCGGATCAAACTGGTATTGAGGAAAAAATCGACCCTGAAGGGAGAAGAGAACGCCGACGGCGACATCCTGAAGCACGGCATCCTTGAGATAAACCGTTCCCGTTACAAAGTGTTTATCAATAAAAAGGAAGTGTTCTTTCCAAAGAAGGAATTCGAAGTATTGTCATACCTTGTGAAAAATGCCGGGAAGGTCGTTACCCGGGAAACGCTGCTGTCGCAGATATGGGGAAGCGATGTGTATGTAATCGACAGGACCGTGGATGTACACATTCGCAAGATCCGCGAAAAGCTCGGCCTTAAAGCGGATTATATTGACACCATTAAAGGTGTCGGGTACCGTATGAAAGAATTGTAGAAAAACCCCGGACACTATCCGGGGTTTTTTCTTCTGCATGAAAAACATGTAGGAAATATTTCACAGAAACCCGTATCTTCTTCTGTATGTATTCACTAAGAATCCAGCTCCTTGCCGCAACGCTCATCGCCGCCCTTGGCGGAGCGGTGGCATTTTCAATGACATCGTCGCTCTTCCTCGCTATTACAGTGTTGTGCATTATTATCCTCCTCTCGTACGGCATACTCTATTTTTTTGTGTACCGTCCGCTAGAACAGCTGCACCGCGTGATCGCTGCACAGTCGGATAAGCAATCCGTTCAACGGGCAATCATCAGTACGTCCGATGAGTTTCAAAAGATCTCCGATGCATTGAATTCGATGCTGGATACCTTCCGTGCCGATATCAGTCAAATGGTGAAACTGGAACGTGTGCGAAGCGAATTCCTCGGCAATGTTTCGCATGAACTTCGCACGCCGCTGTTTTCGACGCAGGGCTTGATTGAAACGCTGCTGCACGGTGCGCTGGACGACAAAAAAGTAAAGCGCGATTTTCTGAAGAAGGCGTTGAATAATATTGAACGGCTCAATTCCCTTCTTGAAGAACTGATCGATATTTCCAGGATCGAATCGGGAGAGATGAAACTCCGACTCCGGTATTTTGACATCGTGCCGATGATCGCCGCTGCCGTTGCAGACCTGCAGTCGTATGCCGAACAACGAAATATCGTACTCTCTATCCAGGGGCCGATCGAGCGAGAGATAGAGGTTCTCGGCGACCGGGAACGACTGCAGCGGGTTATTGTCAATCTGGTTGAGAATGCCATCAAGTATACTGAAGAGGAAGGCAGGGTGATCGTGGCGTTCACGGAAAAACAGGAGAGCATCGAGATCGTTGTAGAAGACACCGGTATCGGCATCGCCCCGCAGCACCTGCCGAGGATCTTCGAGCGGTTCTACCGTGTTGATAAGGACCGCTCCCGCGATGTCGGTGGCTCTGGACTCGGGCTTGCAATTGTAAAACATATCCTGGAAGCTCATCATTCAATAATTTCTGTTGAGAGCGCAGTCGGCCGCGGCACGAAATTCACCTTTGCCTTGAAAAAAGGGAGCACGGAGTAAACAGAACGTCATCGATCTCCTATTCTCAGAACACTATGGAACAGTCATCCATCAAAGGGCGAGGAGCAGGATTTAATCCGGATAATCGGTTTGAATCGTTGTCGTATGAAGTGCTGGAAGAAGAATTTGATCCAGAGCGGAAGATTACAACGAAATATTTCCGCGATACGACGAAGAGCGCCCTTGCCAAGAATGATTCTCCCGACATCGGATTCACGTATGACCTAAATCCCTACCGCGGCTGCGAACACGGCTGTGTCTATTGCTATGCACGTCCCTCGCACGAGTATCTCGGATTTTCCGCAGGACTGGATTTCGAAACGAAGATCATGGTGAAGCCGGAGATCCACAAGCTACTCGAAAAAGAATTCCGGAAAAAATCGTGGAAGCCGTCAACAATCTCGCTCTCCGGCAATACGGACTGTTATCAGCCGATCGAGCGGAAACTGGAATTAACCCGACGTTGCCTGGAAGTGTTTCTGAAGTACCGCAACCCCGTCGGCGTGATCACAAAGAACGCTCTCATTACACGGGATATCGATATCCTTTCTGAACTAGCCCGCAAACAGCTGGTGACGGCAACTCTAACGATTACAACACTGGATAAGGAATTGTACCGTTCGATGGAGCCGAGAACTTCCGCACCGGAACAACGGTTGAAAGCGATTGAAACGCTCGCAAAAGCGGGAATCACCGTCGGCATCAGTCTTGCTCCTGTAATTCCGGGACTTAATGACAGCGAAATGCCCGCGATCCTGAAACGTGCTAGCGAACATGGTGCGACATTTGCGTTTTACACAATGGTCCGTTTGCCGTATGCGGTGAAGGATTTGTTCCTGGAATGGCTGCAGCGGGAATATCCTGATCGAGCAGAGAAGGTGATCAACCGCATCAAAGAAATGCGAGAAGGAAAACTGAACAGTTCAGAATTCGGGAAGCGGATGTCGGGAACAGGAGAGATCGCAGATTCCATTGCACAATTATTTGAACTGACATGCAAAAAATACGGTTTCAATATGCGGGAATACCGATTCCAAACGGAACAATTCACCGGGGATCAGAGCGGTCAAATCGATCTATTCAGTTAATGGATCGCTGCTGGATAATACTAACAATGAAATACAGTTGTGTGTTTGCGCAATGAATAATTTCAAATCACTATGAACATCCTCGTCACCGGCGGCAGCGGCATGGTAGGCAAATATATCGTCGATGAATTGATGAACCGCCATCATTCCGTCGGTATTGTGGACCTTGTTCCGCCGAAACGGAAAGATGTCCGGTTCCATCACATCGATATGCTGCAATTGTCAGACATCGAAGATGCAATGGCCGGATATGATGCGGTTATCCACACCGCCGGCATTCCGCATCCATTGAATGATCCTCCGGAAAAGGTTTTCTTAGTGAATGTGAATGGTACGTTCAATGTGCTTGAAGCGGCAGCGCGTAACGGCATCAAGAAAGTGGTTTTTACCTCTAGTGAATCGACCCTCGGATTCGCATTCATGAAGCATCGGATGATTCCGGAATATATTCCCATCGACGAACATCATCCGTTACGGCCGCAAGACCCCTATGGATTAAGCAAAGTGATCGGTGAACAAATATGCCGAAGCTATTCCTTACAGTACGGCATGCGAACGGTGTGTCTGCGGGAACCGTGGATTTGGGTGCCGGAAGAAGAGCAGCGGAAGTTTTATCAGCAGTTAATTAATGAGTACCGCAATTGGCATAAAAACCTCTGGACCTATGTTCATGTCTACGATGTAGCCCGGGCGCACCGTCTTGCGGTGGAAACCGATCTTGAGCAACTGCATGAAATATTCTTTATTACAGCGGCTAAGAACTGGACCGGAAGAGATTCCAAAGAACTGCTCCGAGAATTCTATCCGGACATTGCTTCGATCCACGATACGTTTCGCGGCGCTTCCGCTCTCATTTCCCACGATAAAGCAAAACGACTGCTTGGATACGTACCAGAGTTTTCAGCAGACCATTTGCTGCGGTCACGATGAAATTTCATGCGGCGGTCATCGGCTTGCTTGTTGTCTCGCTGACGGTACGCGTGCAGCCGCAACTTCTGCATCCCCCGCAGCAGGGATTGGATTCCAACAGCGCTGCACTTCGCTTTGAACGCAATGTCAATACCTATTTCTGGAATGCGTACGCTCAGTACCTTCTTACCACGGGCGATTTTTTCCTCCGCCTGAATGACAACTTCACCTCTACATTCATTAAAAGCCAGTTCAGTTCATACCGCGATGAACAAAATTTTTCGATCAGCACGGCAAAGAAGATATCGGGACCGTTTGCCGCTGCCGTCGAGGCGCAATCATTCGTTCTTTCAGACAATCAGAATCTCGGCAGCAGCAATGCTGGCATCCATTCGGGCGCGGTCGGGATCACGTTCCAGCCATCCCGCCGATTTTTCATCACACCGATGATCGGTTCGCGGTTCGACAAACAGCAGTTGCAAAACGATCATGGTGTGAACTATCGACTCTCTACTGAGGGCGATTCGCTGGAATTCAATGAGTATCGGGCCGGATTTTCCGGGAGACTCAATCACAGCGATATGGGAAACCGTCAGTACAGCAATAATCAAGCATCGGTACATATCGCCACTGAGTTTGCCCGCGGTTCGACCGACAGTATCCAGGTTCGCTGGCTGATGAACAGGAATGATTTTTACGTTCCGGCAGATTCGAATATCATCAACGCATTTGGTACATCATTAAATATTCGCGCTCGAACGGAACGATTGTGGGGAGTTCAAAATATTCTTGCATACGAAATTGGGGCAGGATACAGCGCTCAGTTGGATTTGAACATTGAATCGCGGACGATCCTCAATGGGTTCAAGTACAAAGCATTGTCAGTTCTGTCGGCTATACCATTCAATACCACAGTGCAGGAGTTTCGTCTCGAAGGGGGGCTGTCGCTGCAATATCTTTCGTCAGAGACGTTTGCATCGGCTGGATTTCAATTGGGAGAACGAAATGAGAAACACCTGCTGGATCGAATAGAAGGGGTCGATGAACCGTTCCAGGAGAGCCGGGCACGGCAAGAATCTCGTTTGGATAATAATGCGTATAGGAACTCTCTTTCCTCGTTCATCACGCACCACATCTCGTCCAACGATGATCTTCACTTTTCTGGCTCGGTCAGTTTGGTGCAATACGATACTCCCGATACTATCAACACCGATGATCGGGATGAACTGCTCGTGAATCTTTCATTGCGGGAAACTCATTGGTTCTCAACAGTCTTTTCGGCATCTGTCACCACCGAGGCGACTATTGCCCACCTCGTCTATTTATCCCGCGAAAAAAGTGCCAACAATAACTGGAATCGGATTTTTCGTCTACAGCCGGAAATGGTCTATCAACCGGACCGTTCTTTCCGCATGTTTAATGCATTCGAAGTTCTTGCCAACTATACGGTAT
>JBAYJG010000229.1:0-5117 GCA_041665225.1 Bacteroidota bacterium | reverse complement strand
GCCACTGAATTTTGCTTTACATCAAAATTATCCCAACCCATTCAATCCTTCAACGACAATCGAATATCAACTTCCATCCACTGCACTCACGACACTCACCGTGTACGATATCCTGGGGAAAGAAGTCAAAATACTCTTGAATACGATCCAGGCCCCTGGCACGTATGCAATTCAGTGGGATGCCGGAAATCTTCCGAGCGGAATCTATTTTTATCGCTTGTCAGCCGGAGGACGTGCCGAAACAAAAAAACTTCTGTTCCTGAAGTAAGTGACTGCACTGCAGTCGCTATTCTATTGCAGTTTCTGTCAATAATTCGCTTTCTCTTTCCGCGAAATCCATGTATCTTTATCGCACAAAAATGTAAGGAAGCAAACATCTTCCGCATTCCCACACTGCTTTTTCACACACAGAAAGAGTTTTTATGGTGATTACAAACAAGACCGTGCTCGTCCTCGGCGGCTGGGGACTGGTCGGTTCCGCAATTTGCCGCAAGTTGATGGAAGAAAAACCGAAAAAGATCATCCTCACCTCCCTGAAAGAATCCGAAGCAAAAGATGCCTGCGAAACGATGCGAAAGGAATACCCGAAAGCGGGAAAGAATTTCTTTGTGCCGTGGTGGGGGAATATTTTTGTTCGGAATGAATTTAAAGATCTGACGCGTGAAGAGATCCTCAGCGATTCGCACAAACGGGCAAAATTTCTGGACGATATCATCAACGAATTGACAAAGGAAGTCCTCGAACGGTCTGCTCTTTTTCAGTTGGTCAACAAATACAAACCGGACGTCGTTATCGATTGCATCAATTCCGCCACAGCGATCGCTTACCAAGATATTTTCCAAAGCTCCCGCGATGTGATGATCGCAATGAAGAACAACGCCGCAAATGTAAATGAAGTCGTCGAGCGACTGCTTGCCACACAATATACGCCTCAGCTGATCCGGCACGTTCAAATCTTCTACCGCTCCATGAACATCGCAAAAACATCCACCTATGTGAAGATCGGTACCAGCGGCACCGGCGGCATGGGTCTAAACATTCCATATACGCATAGCGAAGAAAAACCGTCGCGTGTGCTCCTTTCCAAATCCGTTGTTGCCGGTGCCCATACAATGCTCCTCTTTCTCATGGGAAGAACACCCGACGCACCGATTACGAAAGAAATCAAACCAACAGGAGCGATTGCATGGAAAAAGATCGCCTACGGCGAGATCGCCAAACGCGGTAAGCCGATCGACCTGTATGATTGTCCTCCGGATAAAGGGATCGAATTAAAAGGAAAATTCAAATTAAAGCTGGACGGGAATGTCCACAAAACAGGCCACCGCTTGAAGTCAGTTTTTATTGATACAGGCGAAAACGGCATTTTCTCCCGCGGTGAATTCGAAGCGATCGCTACCCCGGGTCAGATGGAATTCGTCACACCGGAAGAGATCGCCGATTCGGTATTGTACGAAATCCGCGGGGGGAACACAGGACACGACATCATCAATGCGCTGGACAATGCAACACTGGCACCGACATACCGCGCCGGCTTCATGTTCCAGGGAGCTCTGGAGAAGATGAAACAGTTGGAGAAGGAACACAACACCAACAGCGTCGCGTTCGAGATGCTCGGTCCGCCGCGTCTTTCGAAACTGTTGTATGAAGCACATCTATTGAAGAAAGTGTACGGCACCGTGAACGTCGTTCTGAAGACGCCGGCAAAGAAAATTTCGGACGATGTTACGGAATACCTCACGCACGACGAAGCGCTCCGTTCGCAGATCATTTCCATCGGCATTCCGATTCTCCTTCCCGACGGCAAGACATTGCTGCGCGGAAATGAAGTGAAAATCCCCGCGTATCGTGGAATTAACGAGCTCAATATCACCCCTGCTTCCATTGAAGAATGGGCGCATGCCGGATGGATCGATCTGCGCAGCGCAAACATGGAACAATGGAGACAGCGCCTGACGGATATTAAAAAAGAAGTGGAACTGCATATCGCCAACGATACCAGTTCGCGGAATTTCCGGACGATGGAATACTGGTCCAACTTCAACGATATCGACGCCGGAAAGATCATCGGCTGGATCTTCACTGAAGAAGAAAAAGGAAAGCGGATGAAGTAAGACAACACACAATTTTTATTTCGCTGTACAATCACTATAACCCAGAACGAACATCTAACGCAGAGGCAGTTATGAACAATCTTCGAATGCTACTCGCACTCGTCCTCCTCCTCTCCGGCATCACCCTTGCCGAAGAGGGAATGTGGACCTTCGATAATCCACCAAAGAAACAACTGAAAGAAAAATACGGCTTTGACATCACCCAGGAATGGCTGGACCATGTCCGGCTTTCGTCCGTCCGCTTCAACGACGGCGGTTCCGGATCTTTCATTTCTCCCAACGGACTAGTGATGACCAACCACCATGTCGGTTCCGGACAGCTGCAAAAGATGTCCACACCGGAAAAAGATTACATCAAGACAGGGTTCTATGCACGAACTGCCTCGGAAGAAGTGAAATGCGTCGATTTGGAACTGAATGTTCTGGTCGAAATGGAAAATGTCACCGATAAAGTAATGAGCGCCATCGCCGGCAAGGCCGGACGCGAAGCAATGACCGCACGCAGAGCAACGCTTGCCGGTCTGCAGAAAGAAAGCAATGAAAAATATCCCGGTCTCCGTTCCGATAATGTATCGCTCTATAACGGCGCGGAATACTGGATCTACCGTTACAAAAAATATACCGATGTCCGCCTGGTGATGGCGCCGGAAAAACAGATTGCCTTCTACGGCGGCGATCCGGATAATTTCACCTTCCCGCGATATGATGTGGACATGTGCTTTTTCCGTGTGTATGAAAATGACAAGCCGATCAACTCCACCAACTTCCTGAAATGGAGAACCACAGGTGCTGCGGATGGAGAACTCGTTTTCGTTTCCGGACATCCCGGTTCCACTAACCGACAGCAAACATATTCGCAGATCGAATATTCGCGCGATTACCAATATCCTGCCCGCCTCGCTACCATGAAACGGACAGTCGTCGTTCTGAAAAAATATTCAGCGCTTGGTGAAGAACAGCATCGTCGTGCAGATGGCATGATCTTCGGCTATGAAAATGCTATCAAAGCGATGACTGGAGAATATGAAGGATTGCTCGACAAGAATCTGATGGCAAAAAAGCAGAATGATGAAAAGGAACTCCTTGGCAGGATGAATGCCAATCCCGACCTGAAGGCAAAATACGCCTGGGCGTGGGATTCCATCACAGTTGCCGTGAAAAAAATACAGTCTCGCTACAAAGAACTTACCTATCGCGGCCTGAGCGGCTCCATGTCGTCACGCGCTTTGACCATTGCACGGTATGCGACCGAGTCCAAAAAGCCGAACGGCGAACGAATGCCCCAGTATCAGGACGCCATGGTAAATATGACTCTGGAAAATCTCTACTCCCCCGCACCGGTGTATGCGGATATGGAAGAAGTATTGCTGACAGAACGGTTTAAAGAAGCGATCGAAATGCTCGGAGCAAACGACCCATGGGTCGTCGCAGCATTGAATGGAAAAACTCCGGAAGAAGCGGCGAAATATTACATTAGCGGAACAAAACTTGCCGATCCTGCATTCCGCAAATCATTGATTGAAGGAGGAGAACAGGCAATCACTGCATCAACGGATCCATTGATCGAACTTGCACGCAAGGTTGCGCCGATCGGCGATGAAATGCGCGCATGGCAGGATAAGAATATTTCCGGCATGGTCTCCATGGCAAGCGAAGCAACCGGTAATGCCCGCTTTGCGGTCTATGGAAAAGAGGTTCCTCCCGATGCAAACTTTACACTTCGCCTTTCTTATGGACAGGTAAAAGGATATCCAATGAACGGAACGCTGGCTCCCTGCATGACCACCATGTATGGCCTCTTCGACCGCTCCATCGGTTTCGGAAACAAGGGAGACTTTGCATTGCCGCAGCGGTATCAAGACGGAGTGAGCAAACTAAATCTCTCCACACCGATGAACTTCGTTTCCACTAACGACATCATCGGCGGAAATTCCGGTTCGCCGGTAATCAACGCACAGGCAGAATTAGTCGGATTGATTTTCGACGGCAACATCGAAAGTCTACCGGGCAGATTCGCATATTCCGAGGAATCAAACCGAGCCGTGTCGGTTCATCCCGGCGTGATGATCGAAACAATGAGGAAACTCTACGATGCAAACGTTCTCGCGGATGAGATCGAAGGGGTCGTTGCGAAACCGGCACCGGTGAAAGAAACACCTGCAAAACCAGCAAAGCCGACGCAGAAAAAGAAAAAATAGCACCATCGTAAGGCGTTGTACTCTAAAGGCATTCCGATTTTCGGGATGCCTTTTTTTATTGTTTAAATGCATACTGTAGAGACGGAAAATTTTCCGTCTCTACAGTATGAAAAACGTAATGATGCATCTCTTTCTTGTTATCCGGATTTTTTTATATTGATAGTACACTCTATGAAAAATTTCGAACGCTTAAACCGGCTTCCACCTTACGTCTTCGCTGTGGTGAATGAAATGATGTTCGCCGCACGCAGAAACGGGGAAGACATCATCAATCTCGGCATGGGAAATCCCGACCAGCCGACACCGCAACACATTGTCGATAAACTGACCGAAGCGGCGCAAAAAGGAGCCAACCACCGCTATTCCGCATCCAAAGGGATCTATAAACTTCGTCTCGCAGTTTGCGATTGGTATAAAAGAAAATTCAATGTCGATCTCGATCCGAATTCCGAAGCAGTTGCGACCATCGGCTCAAAAGAAGGATTGGCGCATCTTGCACTGGCAGTTTCCGGTCCCGGAGATACGATCCTCTGCTCCACCCCCGCATATCCGATCCATCCGTATGCGTTTGTGATCGCAGGAGCGCAGGTGATTCATGTGAATCTCTTCCCGCAGGAGTCATTTCTTGCACGGGTAGCTGAAGCCTATAAGAATACTCATCCAAAACCAAAGTTCCTGATCCTGAACTATCCGAACAATCCGACTACGGCAACGGTCGGACTCGACTTTTTTGAAGAAGCCGTGGCATTTGCCAAAGCAAATGATATTTACATCATTCACGATCTCGCCTACGGCGATCTGGGAT
>JBAYJG010000228.1:0-5130 GCA_041665225.1 Bacteroidota bacterium | reverse complement strand
TAAGGGAGTGATGATTCCCGCCGTTGCCGTATTATCGTTTCGTTGAATGACCAATCGAACAGTATCACCCGGAAAGTAGATCGACTTATCGACGGAGATATCAATCCGTTCGTCTTCATCTGTTGACTGAAGAAGTACCGACGTTTTGGATTGTGCATGAGTCATGAATATTCCAACAACACACAGCAAAAGATATTTTATGAAACGTGACGGTACCATGGTGTCTCGTGATCAATCCTCATCATTGTTTTATAAAAAACAAAAAAATCTGCGATGTATGGTGAATATGCATCGATTGAATAGTCCTTGTTATTTTGTCTCTTTGCGCTTAACACTCTTGCCGACCTTTGCTGGAAATCCCGATTTCGTCGTATGAGTTCCGAGCAACCCTTTTTCGGTATACGAACCGACTGAGTTTCCGACTGGACCGAATGACCGCTTTACGCGAGTAATGCTGTTAGACTGGTTCACCGTTACGGTAATGACATCTTGATCGGAATATCCATCTGTACCAGTCACTTTTACCTTAATTTTGTGGTCGCCGTCGGAAACTTTGGTCGCATCGAATTGAGCGGACCACATCAGCGTCTCACCGATACGGTCCATCGCTACTGCCAATCCACCGTCAATCTGCATCATAGCCGAAGCAACACCTTTGTCGTCCCAAACTTTTGCGCGAACGTTTACTACACCATTGACGATTTGTGCATCATCGATGATGAGCACTTTATCTGCCGGTGAAGTAATCATCACAAACGGCCAACTTCCCAGAGACTTAAACTTCCAACTGACCACACCGCTATCCAGGTTAATGATTGAATATCCTACCGGACCTTCGGAAAGTTGGCTTAATGAACGAGTGGTGGCATAAATTGTTTTTCCATCGTTAGCAATATCGTTGTACTGCGTATGCCCAGCATCGACCATAATGACCTTGTCACGCTGAATTACACTCTGCAGTTCCGATACCTGTGTATAGCTATGCATAAAAATTACACTTTTCAGACCGGCTTTTGATGCTAAATCCAGATCGTTTGTCAGCCACGAATTTTGAGCATCACTAATGCCACTCATCACATCCAGAAATACGAAGTGGTAATAATCCGCCGTAAAGCTTTGGTAATTTACCGGCTCTAAATATTTGTTATAGAGAGCAATTTTACCTTTGTAGTCACGCTCACCGGCAATGGCGTATAAGGGGACTTGTAATTCATCGGTTGCATGTTTAATAAGCTGGTATGCTGTCTCTGTAGGATTAAACACATTGTCTCCGGGCAGAAATGCAAAATTCACACCCCTCTTCAGATAGGTATTGACACTTTTTATAATCGTCACGAAGTCGATATAATTCTGTTGATTCGCTGTGGTAATATTCAAATCACCAAAATGGACCCAGCTGACCACGCCGGGATTGAGAATGGTTGTGGTCGCACTAAGTGCGCGGGGATTGACGGGGGTTGGTCCGGATGAATTTGATAATTGTACAGATTGGGCTGTAACCACTAATGCACACATGATTACAAGTGAACCCATGATCAGTGCAAGTCTTAAGCGATTTGGTGTGTTCGGTTTCACTTTACGATCTCCAGAAATAATTTTTATTTGTTTCTTGATTATAGTATCATTTCCAACTAAACAAGCTGATTAATTTTTGCCATCGATCTTCCCGCGCTTAGGAGCGATTCAGGGCAATCCATTCTTTCCGTATGAATTTCAATAAAGACAAGTCCCTTCATGGATGCGGCTTTAACTAAAGCTTCTTCAAGCTCCCCTTCCGTTCGCACATCAATTCCTGATTGGCCACCGAACACTTCCATCAGTTTATGATACTTCCACGGCTGGATATCGTTGTACGGCCGGTCAACGATTACTCGTTCAATTGTGTAACCATCATTATTGATCAGAAAAATTATTGGCGAAAGATTATTCCGGATCATGGTAGAAAGATCTTGGCAGGTGACTTGAAATGATCCATCACCGACAAACAGCACAACTTTCCTTTCCGGTGCTGCAACACAAGCACCGAGTGTTGCACCCACTGTATATCCTATCGATCCGTAAAAAGTCTGGCCAATAAATGTTACTCCTTCCGGCATTAACATTTCCGCAGCACTAAAAAGTGCTACGCCAGTTTCGGCAATCACAATGGAATCATTCTTGATGTAATGACTCATCCGATCAAAGAACCGTTTAATTGTTATTGGTTTTGCGTTATCCTGAACAAACATCTCTGTCTGCCGATGGACACAGTGATTAATGGCCGGTCGAATATCAAAGGATGCAGAATTGCGACGATACAGCGCTTCCGTTAAACCCTGAATAAATTCATCAAGGAGTACATTTTCATAAATATGGTGTCTAATTTTTACAAAGTGTTTATTGGCGCGGATGCTTTTTGATTCGTCCAGGTTAGTTGTAAATCCACCGGTATTAAAATCCGTCATCACTTCGCCGAACTGTATAATGCAGTCGGCAGATTCAACACGATTCCTAACATATTCACGACTGCGATCTCCTTCAAATAGACCAATAAACTGCGGATGGTGTTCTGAAACGACCGTCTTTCCGAGCATCATAGTCACAAACGGAAAACCTGATTTTTCAAGAAAATCGGAAAACGATTTTTGCAATTTATACCGCATTAGTTCTACACCGCCAATAACAATTGGTGTCTGAGCTTTGTTCACCATTTCTGCCGCTTCTGCCACCGCTTCGACGAATGCATTTTGATCGCTCATCTTTGGTGCAGCAAGAACGAATGGCGACGGTTTGTGGCATTTCATTGTGACAACATCTGAAGGAAGACTGATATAAACTGGTAATTGATGGGAGATGCATTTCGATAGTACCCTGTCAATCTCATCCGGGGCAGTTTCACCGGACATTAACTGTGTGGAGGCGACAGTAATTTTTTCATACATCCTTAAGGGGATTTGATAATCACCCAACGTATGATGCAGTAGAGGTCTTGTTCGAAAATTTGTGGTTGCCGGAGAGCCCGTGATTACCACAACCGGCACACGCTCGGCAAATGCTCCCGCAACACCATTGATAGCGCTCAATTCCCCCACGCCAAAGGTCGATGCGAATGCACCAATACCATGGATTCGTGCATATCCATCCGCAGCATAGGCCGCGTTGAGTTCATTGCACGTACCGATATATTTCACTTCGCTCTTTAGCAGTGTATTAAAGAAACCAAGAACAAAATCGCCCGGCACACCAAATAGGTGATCCACTCCAATCTCTTTTAATCGAGCCAGTAGATATTCGCCAACAGTGGTCTCCGTGCTTATCATAATGCGATTTCCTCATCTTTCGAATTTTTATATCTACGTTTGCACCAAAATACGGCCTACATATTGTCGCGTTTTTTTTTCGGATTTAGTATACAGAAGAACTTACAGCATTGTGCATTTCTCACAAGACGGTATTCGGTAAAGCGAAACAAAAAAGAATTTCGGCAACAATACGCTTCGTCACGAAGTTAATCCTTTGAAGCAATAACACATTTCACTTTTTATGATCAATCACATTTTCTTTGATAACGCTGTCAATACTTTTTCCTAAACTATCCAAGGTGTGTTTGAAGTTCATCTTGAACATTTCCCACTGACTCTGTCCCTCGATTTTATACTCTTTCAGTTCTTTTCTCAGGTCGAGATTCTTTTGTTCCAACACACCTACTTTTTTGCTGTACATCATTACCGCTTTGGGTCCAGTCTCTTCAATCATTTCTTTGAATGCGGTAATCCTTTTTTCATTTGTCTCAATCATTTGCTCAGATTCCAGCATGAATGATTGCCATTCGACAATATTTTCGATCTTCGGAATGATCCATTCACGCTGATCATCTTTTGGCTGTGTGGTGTATGTTTCACTCTTTTGTTTTGCATCATCCATGCAGCCTGACCATAAGATGCCCGTAACTGCAAATATGATTACCCATGGCGAGATTCTCTGATTCATTCACTTCCTCTTCTGTGCGGACTTGACTTCTGCGGTATTATCTTCGTTTCATATCTTTCTTAAAAGCATTCAAGAGTCCAACCAATCCGATAGAACTTCCTATAACCCCTGCCACATATACCCATAGTATCTTTGTTGGCACTGTCGAGTTTAGGATGTGAGATACTTCTAAACTGAACGATTCCGTTTGCTGAATTGCGAATAACAGCAAAAGGATGCCGCCGAACAGCAGAACGAATGACATTGTTTTATTCATAACAAATCCTTGATGCAAATATTTTAAGCGGGACTCCGTGAAATACTCGGAGGAGTTACGTCCGCCAATCACTTTCAATAGTATCACAAGTAAAGCAATTACCAACAAGAGATGAATGAAGCCGCCCATGGTATATTGAAACGCCATTCCCAACAGCCAGAGCAAAAATAAGATTGCTGAAATACCATACATCATCATACCCTCCTGCTATAGTGTTAAGAAATGTTCTCGCTGATTGAATTATTGTCTTTGTATATCGATAGGAAAATGTTCTCTGATTCTCGCAACAATTTCCCCATCGGTCATTTCTTCCGCCGTTTCGATTCCGGCGATGTATTCGCCAAGTGAATCACCCTTTAGACGAACACTCAGTTCCACTTTTGCCTCACCCGGACCAAGAATAAGAATTGAAGCCGAATCATGAAGACACGATATCACTCTATCATAATACTCTTTCACATCACTGTTGAATCCATTGTGCCGAAGCTCTTCTAAATGCTCTCCAGCTAATTGCTTTTCTGAACCAGCAATGATTGATTGGATTTGTTTTTCGACACCGGATAATCGGACAATGATCGCTTTCTTATGATCTATCCACACACCCACATTTTCTATCATTCGTTACTCCCAGATAAACTTTATGAATTGCCTTTATTTGTTTAGGATGATTACTTTCAGTGCTTTTTCTTTTCCTGCATTTTCAAATGTATCATATGCTTTCATAATGTCGTTCAAAACAAAATGATGCGTAATCAATTGAGCAGGTTTTATTTTTCCAGAGAGAACATTCTTTAGAAGCATAGATGTTGAAACAGTATCCACCAGTCTTGTAGTGATAGTGATATTGCTGGACCAGAGCTTTTCCAAATGTAATTCAACGCTTTTTCCATGTACACCGATATTGG
>JBAYJG010000227.1:0-5182 GCA_041665225.1 Bacteroidota bacterium | reverse complement strand
TTGTGGAATAGGTCGCTTCTACTCTATCGAAGTTGTGATGATTCTTGTCGGGATCAACGGTAATCGACAACCGGTTGCCGCGTAACTGCAATTCCGTGCCAAAATTACTGAGATTCGCTCCCAGTGTTAATCCCGGCAATGCTGTCTTATAGAGAATACCCATATCCAATGCAAATCCGGAGGAGGTGACAGACCAGATGCGCTCCTGCACATATTTCGCAGTAAGTCCGAAAGCAAAACGATCCGTCAATGCCATGGAGTAGGTCAGTCCGAATGCAATATCGCGGGCATCATACAATTCTCCCGTTCCTTCCGGTTGATCGACGGTCCTCACTTTTTGCGCCTCCCCAAAATCCAGCGTGGTAAAACTCAACCCGACAGCGGCACTCCAATCTGACAGCGGCACGACAAGCCCTACAAACTGATGATTCCGTTCTCCAATCCAATTGTTTTGCATGATCTCGATTTGCATTGAGGTGGCCCACGCAACTCCGGCGGGATTCCAATACAGGGCGGTCGGATCGTTCGACACTGCGGTATAAGCATTCCCCAATGCTGCAGCTCGGGCGCCCACGCCTATCTCCAGAAACGCGGCGGCGGAAGTTCCGACACCGGATACGTCCGATTCAAATGTTACTTTATCGGGATTTTTTTGTGCATATCCCAATGATAGTATGAAAAGACAGACAATACTCAAAATTTGTTTTCGTTGGCTCATTTGATCACCGCAAGTTTTCCGATTCGTTTTCCGATGCCAGGTGTTTCCACCACCCAAAGATAAATACCGTGCGTTACTTCAAGTCCGTCCTTCGTACGCAGATCCCACGGCTCACGGCTGTTCTCTATTGTCGAACTGTGATTGATGACGCGGACCAACCGGCCGCTGGAGGTAAAGATTGAGATGGTGCATACAGACGGCAGATTGACGAAATCGATTCTCCGATCCCCGCGACCTGCATCAAGACTGACAAGATGCTGCTCCAAACTGCTCGCAGCAACATACGGATCGGGAACGGTGTAAATATTTGCGAGTTCATGTTGCACTTTTGATGTACTTGTGACATTGCCGGTCATTGTAAATTCAAAATGATCATTCCGATCGAACGGTTTTGTTGTACGGAGAAGAAATATGCTGCCGACTGCCGGCGAAACATATTTTGAGGAGGGAATCGAGGGTGGATAGGCAAAATCTATCACCCACAATCGCCGATTCAATTCACTGGTGATAATTACCTGATCTCCGTTGCTGATGATTCCTTTGGCTGCCGCGGTGCCGGTTTCTGTTACACGGAAATTCACCTGGTAAGTACTCTCCGGGAAAGTAACATCCCATATCTGATAATTCGTTACAATATTGTTCAGGGATGTATCGGCATTAGGGCCGATGACACGAATTTCATAATCGCGCGGAACTGCAAATCCACCGGATCCGGACGCTTTCGGAGAACCCACAATATTATTCGATGTATCTTTCCATTGCGCCGAACTGATCCCTACGGTATCGTTATTGCGAACGGTGAATCGAAATCCTTCATACATCAATTCTTTCACTGCATCAGGATTTGGATACACAAGACTCATCAATAGACTATTCGTTGTTGTATTCTGCAGGTTTATTTTTTTTGTTAAACCGGTAAATTTGCCGCTGTAGGTTTTAAAGGTGCTGTCATCCTCAAAGGAGATACGATATGAGTTTCCTGTATGCACCTTATATGGTTCAATTATTTCAACACCGATAGTTCCATGCGTACTGTCCGTATTGCTTGTTATGCCTTGCGAAGAAAGAGATGGATACACGTACCCAGCAGCTGGTCCCGATGGAGTTGCAACGGCGATATTTCGGTCGACAGAAACAGGCCTTCCAAGATCATCCAGAAGAATATTAGCGGAACACTCCGTGGGCGAAATGATCGCGAGTCCCGGACGATCCGTTAATCCACGGGCAAAGAAATCCGTATCATATCCCCGGTCGACGGAAACAACGGCATAATAATAGACTCTTCCATTCTGCACATCGTTGTCGACAAAAAAGTGCTGGATACCGCTGTCCGTCCCCATGTTATAGGATATGCCAAGATCGCTTGCCTGATTGATCTCGCTGCCGATACTGACGGGATGAACGCCGGACAAACCGTTCTTCACATCATAGATCACCTCGGGACGGAACAACAGCGGATTGCCGTACGCATCGGTGATCGTTTTAATATCGTCAAATGTCGGATTGGTGCTTTTGTAGATGTAGTATGCTTCAAAATCCGCGCCATAGATCGCATCTTTCGATCGTTCGGCGGCATCGTCCCACCGCAAGATCACTTTTTTATCAAACACTTCGTAACTGATTGTCGGCACGCGGGGAGCGCTGGCAAAATTATAATCGTGGTCGTAGATCACCTGCATGGTCTTCTTATTCCGGAGAATATCCGCTTTATCATTTCCAAACAGGAGTGCAATGGCATAGCGTTGTGCGTTGGACCGGCCGCTGTCAATTGCCACTTCCCCCGATCCATAGATCCAGCTGATATCGCGGTCATAGCCCGGAACCGTGATAAACTGTCCGGGTACGATCTCTTTGTTCCAAAACAGTTCATCATCAAACAATGCACTGTTGACATCCACTAAATAGAAGGATGTCAATCCGACTTGGTCAGATTCATCATTATCCGTAAATCCGAAATTGGGTTCGCCCTGATCCGGGATTCCGTTCCCTTCGGTGCCATTGGCGTCAGGACCGGTATAGTCGTTCTGTTCAGGACCGATACCATCCGATCCGACATCGTCATTGATCGGTTCGAAATCGAGCCTGTTGTTTCCGTTGATATCTTCTCCCGCATCCAGAACACCGTTCTTATTTGAATCTTCGGTTGTCCACGATCCATCGATATTCGTATCAGTATATTTTGTCCAGTCGCCATCCTCATCCAATGCATTTCCCTGTGATTCATCTGTAATGCCGTCGCCGTCATTATCAATACCGTCATTGGAAATTCCGGGACTTTCCAGGAACGCAAATCCGAAATAGCCGAGCGGCAATCCAAGATTCGATACGTCTCCGTCACTCCACGCGTACGTAATATCATCACCGCTGTCAAAACTTGCATTGTCGCCGGAAAGAGATCCGCCCATATCGGGATCGACAAACATGCCGACGATGGAACGTTTCAATTTTTTCCCGAAATTTGTGATATCGAAAATATTGATGAGGATATCCTCCGCCAACCGCGAAGACCATTGATACCCGCGCGTTTCGACAGTAATGCCCAAACCTCTTCTCCCATTGGGGTAGGGACGTTTCGAAAGTGAATCTTCAAATGGATAATAGGAAAACTCGTCATTCTCCCTGTCATCTGCCGCATAATACGATTCTTGATCAGCACGAACATAAGCGCCGAATTCTCCGTTCCATCTTCCGTCACGGATACTTGGGACCAGGGAATCATTTTCAGAGCGGGTGTCTCCAGGAAATGTTTGCGGCGGCCACATTTTTGGCCAGGTCTGTTTCAGATGAGTCATTGCCGGCCAGTTGGGAGTGTTGATCATTTCCTTGTCAAGAATACTGTTCCCGTTGAAATCTTCCGCCGTTTGCAGCACTCCGTCATTCTCTCCGAAATCATTCGTATTGGGAATTCCGTCCAGACCGACGTCTTCCGAAATTCCGCCGTATTTCCAGGATAGCGAATTGGTCGCACGATCGTTGAAATATCCAGGCAACGGCTGGAATTGATACGTATGCGATGCATCGGGAGCGACATCCCCTCCCTGTCTGCGGTACGATTCGGAAATGATCGCGATGGAATCGCCGTTCGTGTTGACCACTTTAGCGCCAACGAAAAATACGAATGCATATCCGTACTGTGTGCCGCTCCCCTTCGGCCAGACGGCCAGTGAGCTGCCGCCGAGATAATTATAGGAAAGCGAGGTATTGTTAATGAATCCGGTCTCGATCAAATTGCCGTTATGTTTTCCGTAGCGGAGGTAGCGAGCGTTACCGATTGCCGCAGTAACTTTCGAAAGGAATTGCGGGGAATACATGTTGCGCGAATTCCGCAGCGAAGGAGCCTGACCTGTATTGCCGTATTTCTGGACATCCTCCGGATTACGTTGAGCAGCTGCGGTACTGCTGAACACCATACCGAAGAATCCAAGAACTATCCAATATTTCGTTGCTGCATTTCTCCAATGAAATCGTTTCATCGTATTGAATTCTCTTTCCATTAAAAATTGATCTCAAAACCGAACTCGACACGCCGGGGCTCGGAATACCATGTCGGACGTGCATCGACTTCGCTCAGTGTGAACAGGCCTTCCTGCTTCAGTTTGTTCTGCAATAATTCTTCATCCCGCATGCTGCGGGCATTGTAGGTTGCCCTGCCGGTGGAGGAATATACCTGCACTTCATTCGCGATGTCGAACACATTGTTGACCTTCAAAAACAGCGTCGTTTGAATACTGCCGAGTGAAAGCATTTTTTGCGCTTTCAGATCGAGGTTCCACTGTATTGGTTTCCGTTCCGCATTCAGGAATTCCCGGACAGCAATATCTTTTCGTTCCACGAAGACGGGAGTAAACGGTAATCCATTGGAGAAGGAACCGATAAACGATAAGCTCCAGTTTGAGGTCTCCTGGAATGTCAGCACGGCGTTCAATGTATGTGTCTGATCCCAGTCCAACGGAATGATCTTGCGTTCGATAAATTCTACCGGCTCTCCGCCGATACTCGTGGATGTTTGAATCAACTGGATGAATTCCGGATCAGACGAACTTCCTTTAGCAATCTGCAAACTGTAATTTACAAAACCGGTGATGAAACCGTTTCCGCCGTACCGCAGTGCCAGTGTCAATCCCCGTACGTTCCCGTAATCGCGGTTGATGTACCGATAATACGAGACGTTATCGACGGTGGACAATGCTTCGATCCCGAGCAGGTTTTTCACATCCTTATAAAATGCAGTGATATCGATGGCAACATCTTCCGTTAATCCTTGCTGCAAACCAATCTCGTATGCGATGGTCCGCTCCGGCTTTAAAGTGGCGTTGCCAAGGGTCAGACCTTCAAGCTGCAGCGCCGTCAATACATGGAGCGGTTCGTTGTACAATTTTTGGAAGCTCGGCATCTGGAAGAAATGTCCATAGGCGACATGGAAGACTCCCGTCACCGAGATCGGGAACGACAGCCCGAATCGCG
>JBAYJG010000226.1:0-5184 GCA_041665225.1 Bacteroidota bacterium | reverse complement strand
CAAACACTTCATACACTTTTACTTTTTTGAATAATCCCCAGCCCAAAAAGACCACGATGAACAAGGGAATGGCAACCGCAGAGACCAGATTGATGACCGCTTTGAACAGTTCAACCATTCTTCAACTCCGGTTCCGGTACTTCCATTTCTTTCTTATATCTCGGCAGCCGCTGAAGCAGTTTCACCGCAATCAATCCAGTCGCTGTTGCGCAGGCAGCGCCGAAGATCGATGTCCCGATAATGATCCCCGGATCTGTAGAACCGAGACCGGCGCGAATGGCAATAGCAGTGGCCGGAAGTAATGTCAGTCCGGAAGTATTAATCACAAGAAACGTGCACATGGCATTGGTTGCCGTGCCGGCTTTCGGATTGATCTTATTCAATTCCTCCATCGCCTTCAATCCCAGCGGTGTTGCGGCATTATTCAGTCCGAGCATGTTGGCGGCAATATTCATGATCATTGCACCGACCGCTGGATGATTGGGCGGAACGTCCGGAAATAGTCTTCTGGTCACCGGTGTTAATGCGCGGGTAAGGAGTTCCAGCAAGCCTGCCGCTTCTCCGACTTTCATAATGCCGAGCCAGAGAGCCATCACCCCGATCAATCCCAACGAAATCTTCACCGCCGTATCGGCGAAATCAATCGCTGCCTTTGTCACCGCTCTGATCTTGACGAACGACACCCGTTCCATTGTAAAGACCATCTGATGCGTTTTCGGATCATAGGATTGGACATCCGCTTCCAATTTTCCTTTTCCGCCGGCAGCGTGCGCCATGTCCTTCCAGAATTGTGGAGAGGAGTCCGAGATGGTCATTTCTAATTGTTGTTTACCGGAGAAAAGTGTTTTGAGAACGACGGGTTGACGAATCTCAGATTGCGCAGAAGTAGTATTATAGAATTGATTGAAATTAGCTGCAGGAATAACGATGAGCCCTTCAGCAGAAGCGGCTGCTGATGCAACCGGTTGAGTTTGTTCAAAGTTCGACGTGAGCGGAACATCATTTCTGTATGTATTCGCTACCGCATCATTGATGTCTCTTCCGGCTGCTGTAAAGATCCCGACGAGAAGAAGAGCAATCCATACATAATTGAGCATTGGCACATCGCGCTGTTAGTGAACGGACGATAACATTGTTACAATATAACCGATGAAAAAAAATGAAGCAAGGAAATGTTATGAAAAAGATGGTTTCCGAAACGAAAAAACCCTGCAGAACAACAGCGAGCTGCAGGGTTTTCACGATAGCGGATGATCCGGCACTTATTGCTCCTTCTGGGATGGAAGCGTAAAGTAAAATGTTGTTCCTTTGTTCAATTCACTTGTCACGCCAATTGTGCCTCCGTGCGCCTGCACTATCAGTTTGCAGATGGCAAGTCCGAGACCCGTCCCTTTTTCTTTGCTCTTCGTTGAGGAAGAAACCTGGCGGTACTGTTCGAACAATAGCGTTATCTCCTCCGGTTTGATCCCGACCCCTGTATCGCTCACGGAGACTTTGATAAAATCGGCCTTTTGCGCCTCATCGTGTTCCTGCTCGACTTTGATAGTGATAGAACCGTCGTCCGGAGTGAATTTCATCGCATTGGAAAGCAGGTTCGTCATCAACTGCACAATCTTACCAGAATCCGCTTCAACGCGGGGAAGGTCTGGATTAACGTCTGTTTGGAATACAATGTTCTTCTTCTTGAATTGAAGAAGGAACGGCTGCAACGATTCTTCGATCATTTCGTGAATAGTGATCGTCTGTTTGTTCAGCAACATCTGTCCTGCCTGATACTTCGAGAGATCGAGCAGATCATTCACCAGATTCGCCATACCGCGGGTGGAGGCGAGGACCGTTTCCATCAATTTCACACTGTCCGAGTCCAACGGTTTGCCGGTATTGTAGTGACGAAGGATATAATCGATGCTGCTGATAATGATCGTCAGCGGTGTGCGCAAGTCATGCACCAGCATCGCCATAAACTGCGATTTGACTTGTTCCAATTCACGCTGTACTGCCATAACACGGTAGATGGACCGAACGCGGGCAAACAGTTCCTCCAGATCGATCGGTTTCGTCAAATATTCTTCAGCTCCAAGCAGAATCCCTTCAGCTATACTTTGCGGATCGCGTTTGATGGCTGTTAAAAAGATAACGGGGATCTTCGCCGTGGCAGGATTGGCGCGCAGTCTGCGCAACGTCTCGAATCCGTCCATTTCCGGCATCTGGATATCGAGAACGATCATGTCCGGCTGCTGCTCTTCGGCAACCACAAGACATTCCTTTCCGCTGGAAGCCCGGAACATAGTGATTGGCTTCTTCTTCAGCGCGAATTCCAACAGGTCCAAGTTGTCTTCCGTATCGTCGACAAAGAGCACTTTCGGGATTGTCGGCACATTGTCATCATGTTCAAACATAAAATATCTTTCTATTTCTTTTCAATGAGGAGTGCATGCTTGATCGCATTGGAGAGTGTTGCCGTCGAATAGTCCTTTTTCTTCAGCAGTTCACCGGTCAGATTATTGATCTCCGCGATTTGTGTTTCGGTCAGGTCGATCCCCGTTAAAATGACAACGGGTATCGAGTGCCACTGTTCTGATCCTTTCAGTTTCTTCAACACTTCGAAACCATCCATCACCGGCATACTCAGGTCGAGCAGGATCAGAGATGGTTTACTCGATTCGATCTTAGTTAGTGCGGCCTGTCCGTTGGTTGCCGTTTGGACCGAATACCCTTCTTCCTTCAGCACTTTCACCAGCAGGGACCGGAAATCATCATCGTCATCGACAACCAACACATACTTATCGCCCGTCGTTGTCGCTTTACGAACGGTCTTCAACACCAGCGATACATCTGCGGGCTTTGGCAGATAGTCGATCGCTCCAAGGGAAAATGCCAGCGGAATATTATCGACCATAGAATGGATGAGTACGGGAATATTCTGTGTCAGCGGGTTCGCTTTCAATTCCCGCAACACCTGCCATCCATCCTTTTTCGGCATCATGATATCCAATGTGATCACCGATGGTTGTAGTTTTTCTGCAAGTTTAATTCCATCATCGCCGGAATTTGCGCCGAACACAGTAAATCCTTCGGGCACGAGATAATTCCTGAGAATTTCGATAACATCCGGCTCATCATCAATACAGAGGACACGTGTTTCATTGCCATTCTTCGGAACTGGAATTTCCAACTGTTTTATTTTCTGTGTAACAGAAATTTCCCTTGGTGGTGCCTGTGCTGGTGCCGCCGGAGTAATAACATCTGCTTTTTCATTCCCCGGAAATTGCGGCGGAATTGTCAGTGTGAACGTGGATCCTTTCCCAACGGTACTGTCAACCGTAAGGTCGCCGCCGAGCAACTGCGCCAGCCGACGTGCAATCGGCAATCCCAGTCCCGTTCCCTGGTATTTCCGAGAATGGCTTGAATCGACCTGTGAGAATTCTTCGAAGATCTTCCCCAGGTTGTGCGGCTCGATGCCGATACCGGAATCGATAACCGCAATTTTGATCATTGCACCGTCCTGCCGGGCTTGTATTGTGATCAATCCATTTTCGTCGGTGAATTTTGATGCGTTGCTGAGCAGGTTCACCAGGATCTGTTTGATTTTCAGAACATCTGTATTAAATAACGGCAGGTCCGGCGTGATCTCGTTCTTCAACTGGATATTCTTTTGGCGGATCAATCCTTCCGCCGTCATTATTGCCCCGTTGATCACACCTTCCACCGAATCCGATTCGATGCTGACATGCATGCGGCCCGATTCGATCTTGGAGAAATCCAGGATATCATTGATCAGTTGCAGCAGGTGCTTTCCGTTCTTCAGAACCTTTTCCAACGCCTTCCGTTGGTCCGCAGTCAATGGATCGCCGCGGTCTCCCAGCAAGATGGAAGAAAATCCGATAATGGAGTTCAACGGCGTCCGAAGTTCGTGCGACATATTCGAAAGAAAATCCGATTTCACGCGGTACGCTTTTTCCAGCTCCTGCGTCTTCGTATTCAGCTCGGCATGCTTCTTCGAAATCTCTCGGGACAGATCCTGCGTCTCTTCATAATTCTGCACATTAGTCAACGCCACACCCATTTGCGGCAGCACTCCTTCCACTAGATTTCTCGTCAACTGGGCAAACTTCTGCATCGATCCGAACACCAACACGCCCACTAGATTCTCTTGGAAAAGGATCGGGAATGTGTATGTATACGCCGGTATCTGGGACTGCAACCCTGATTCGATCGTCATCATAGAATTCTGCGCAACATCGAAGATTTCAAGCGAATGTTTCAGGCGGGCACATTCTCCCACAATCCCTTCCCCGACCGCGAAGATGGTTTGCATCTTGTGTTCATTGCTTATTGCGAACTTGCCTGCAAGTTCCAGCTTGTTGATTCCTTTGTTGTAGATATATAACGCACCAACTCCAGAATGGGTCTGCTGGCAGAGCAGGTCGAGACTTTCCGTCACCACACCGCTGAATGTATCGTTGCGATTCAACGTCGTCATCATATCCGAATATGCTTTCACCCGGGTATAGTTCTCGTTCAACATGGCAGACATGTAATTGAACTCGTTTGCCAGTTGCCCGAATTCGTCGATGCGATCAAGATCGATTGTCACAAATTTTGATGCAACAATATCCCGCGTTCCTTCGCGCAACTGTTCCAGAGGCTTCGTGATGGAACGGCTGAGAATGAACCCGAGTGCAATAGCAAATACGGCAAACAGGATATTGACGATCACGATGAATCGGGTCAGCTCTCCGCCGAGTTCTTTAGCACTATCGATACGCTGAGACTGCGAGAGAAGGGATTTGTCATAAATGGAGGAGGTCAATAATCGCGCTTGACCGAGATAATTCCGTTCCACTTCCAGTTTGTCCAGTGCGTCTTTCACGATGGCAACGGAATCCCTGCTCACTTCACCGCTGAGAAGCTTCATCCGGGGTTCGCCGATGAAATGGGTCCATTCGAAGAACAGCGTTTCAACCTGATCCAGAATAACAGTTGCAGATGAATCGGTACTTTCGGGTTTAATCTCATCCACGAGCGAGCCAAATTCGCTCAGCCCTTTTACAAAATCATTTTTAAATCGTTCATTCTTCGTCTTCGAATAGAGATCGAGATATTCGGGAACATCTACGATTGCAGTCCGCAGACGCTCAAGGTCCTGCAGGAAGAGCACTTCGGAACTCGAGGATTTATATT
>JBAYJG010000225.1:0-5323 GCA_041665225.1 Bacteroidota bacterium | reverse complement strand
TAAAGAATTGAGCGGACATCTCTTTTCCCCTTGCGGGGAAACGAAACTTACGCGGTCTTGCTCTCAGTGGGGTTTGTCGTACCGCCGTCATTACTGACGGCGTGGTGCGCTCTTACATTAAGTATGCTTGATTGCATACCGCACCGTTTCACCCTTATCCCGTTGCAATGCAACGGGACGGTTTATTTTCTGTGACACTTTCCGTATCCCGAATGAACGGGACCCCGGACGTTATCCGGCACTGTGTCCATCCCGACACGCCAAAAGGCGTACCGGGAAAGAGTTCGGACTTTCCTCCATAATTCGTGAATGAATTACAGCGATTGCCTGGCGCACCACGGCTGCTTGTTGGCTTTGTACAACATCTCGCTGATGAGAATGAATAGATGATGAATTAAAAACTTGGGTGTCCCGGTCGAACGAGCGACAGGACATGATCATCGTGATTGCTATGATGATAATAATTTCGTTCATGTGAATCTTCTTATTTCGTATCAATCGCCTCATTGGCCAATGCATCCGCCTCTTTGTTCAATGATCGGGGGATGTGGCGGATGGAAAATGTGAACGGCGACGCCGTCAGCACCGACTTCACTTTCTGAAACAACACTTTTAAACCCGCGTCCTTCACTTTATATTGTCCGTTCAGCTGACGCGCCATCAATTCGCTGTCCGTATGTACAACAAGCTCGGAGCATCGAAAAGTTTCTGTTCCGTTTACCAATTCGAGACACGCCAACAGGGCGGAATATTCCGCCACATTGTTGGTCGTTGTCCCTAAGTATTTTTTATGCGATAGAATGGTCCGACCCTGCTCATCCTTCAGGACTATTCCTATCGCCGCATCGCCGGGATTGCCGCGCGATGCTCCGTCAGTAAACGCCGTCAGTTTCATTTTGCGGCATTCACGGTTTGAGCCAATTCATCCGAAACGATGATACGGCCGCAGTGCTGGCAAAGATAGATCTTGTCATTTCGACGGATCTCCATAATGTGTTGCGGTGGAACCCTGTTGCCGCAGCCGCTGCACGATTGCTTTCGGATGGTCGAAACTGCCTTGCCGCGTCCGGTACGGATCTTCTCATAGCGGGAGAGGATCTCTTTGTTCAGCCGCGCTACAATCTTTTCCCGTTCATGATTGTATTTCAATTCTTCGTCTTCCGTCTCTTTGGAGACAACCGACAATTCTTCCGATTTTTCCTTCAATGTCTCGTTGAGTTCGTTCAGATTGGTCTGATATTCTTCCAGCTCAAGTTTTGCGACGGACATCTGATTCTCAAAATCCTCAAACTGCTTGCTGAGCGACTTTACGGATTCTTCGGCGAAGTCGATCTCTTTTGTAATTGCATCATATTCCTTGTTGTTGCGGACCTGATATTGTTGTTCCTTATATTTCTTAAGCTTTTCTTCAAAATCCTTGATGTCATTGTCCGCTGCATTTCTGGAGGAGACGAAATCGTCGATGAACTTCTGTTTTGCATCCGCTTTTTCTTTTACGGCTGCGATTTCTTCCTTGAGATTTTTAACTGTTTCCGGCAGATCGCCTTTTAATTCTTCTACGTCATCCAGATTGCTGTCGACTTTTTGTAAATGGTAGAGTAACCGCAGTGTTTCTTCCAATTGATTCTCCTTGCTTAAAATATATGTACGGGGTTAGTTCGATGTTGAGTTATGAAAACTTTGCCGGAATGGGTTCCGTGTGCTGCAATGTCACTGCATTTCTTTGCCAGGGCTGGAAGCACAACATGTTCCGTCTCGTAATGCCCTGCATCTACCAGAAGAAGTTGCTCTTCGAAATCCTGGAATGTATGATATTTGAGATCCGCAGTGATCATCGCATCTGCGCCCTGTGCAACTGCATCGCTGATGTAATCGGATCCGGAGCCCCCACAAACGGCAACACGGCGAATGGTCTTCGCTTTCCCGGAAAACCGGAGAGCGGCAGCATTCAGTTTTTTCTTCACCAGCGAAAGGAATGCAGACTGGGAGAGTCCTTTCTTCATTGTTCCAATTGCTCCAAGGCCGTATTCGGAATTTCTGTTCAACAGGGGATAGACATCATACGCGACTTCTTCATACGGATGCGCTTTCAGCATAGCGGCAACAACGGCATCCACGTTCCAATTCTCTGCCATCATTTCAATCCGGTCTTCGGCAACGCGCTCCAGCACTCCCACTTTCCCAAGGTAAGGTTGCGCATGTTCCTTTCCGCGAAAGGTTCCGGTTCCGGCGCTGCGGAAGCTGCAACTGTCGTACTTCGCAAACATTCCCGCTCCGGCGCTATGCATCGCATCGGCCACAGCTTCAGTATGTGATTGGGGCACAAAGACGACGATTTTCGATACGCTTTCTCTCAGCGGGGAGAGGATGTGGAGATCCGTTAACCCGAGTTTTTCCGCCAAACAAAAATTTACGCCCCATCGGACACTGTCTAAATTCGTGTGTGCTGCATAGAGATTAATCCGGTGTTCCGTCAACGTCAACACAAGGTCACCCACGCGGGATTTTGGTGTAATCTTTTTCAGCGGGTGGAACAACAATGGATGATGCGTTATAATCAAATTCGCATTCTTCCGAATTGCTTCTGCTGCAACCTCCGGCGTACAATCAAGTGCAACCAGAATATTCCTGATAACCGTGTTTCCTCTGCCAATCTGCAGTCCGATGTTGTCCCCTTTCCATGCGATTGCAGGCGGGGCCGACAGTTCAAACTGTTTTTGAAATTCTGCTATTCTCACTTGTTGATAATTAGGGGACAGCAAAAAAAAAGTCCCGAGGGATTTTCGGGACGTTTCACATTATTGTAAAAATTGGTGTTTCGCTTTGTTCTTCAGCGTTATAAATTTCTTTGGTCTAAGCATCATAAGTTGAATAAGAGTCTGACATAAAGTAGCAAAACTATCGAAAATATGCAAGATTGACTTTGCCTCATTTTTTCGGTAATTTTGGAGCGAAATTTATGTATTCGCTGCATCGGTTCCACCATTTCCAGAAAATTCGGAGTGTATCATCTTGATTACTGAATACGGTTATGATGTCTTTTTTGCGGTAACTGCTTTTTGTCTTGTTCTTGCGTTCGGCTCATATTTTTTGATCGGTCAGATCGTTGTCAAAACGGTCCTCATTTCGTTTACCATCCTTTTGTTCATCTTTACGCTGAACTTTTTTCGTGATCCGGAACGGATTACACCACAAGGGGAACGTTTGGTGATTTCGCCAGCGGACGGAACCGTTATTAAGATCGAACCAGCCGTGGAAGATAAGTTCATCAAAGGAGAGGCGACCATGGTCTGCATCTTCATGTCGCCGGTGAATGTTCATGTGAACCGCAATCCCATCAGCGGCACCGTCGGATACTATGAGTATATCAAAGGAGAGTTCTTCGCGGCATTCGAAGATAAAGCATCGCTGAAGAATGAACAGACCCATATCGGGATAGAGAATTCACACGGAAGGGTTTTTTTCAAACAGATCGCTGGTTTTATTGCAAGGAGAATCGTTGCAAATATTTCGGTTGGTGACACTGTGCAGACCGGAAAACGTTTCGGCATGATCAAATTCGGCTCCCGTGTTGACATCTATGTTCCCAAAGGCGCGGAAGTGAAAGTGGCATTGAACCAGAAAACAGTTGCAGGGGAAACCATTATCGCGGAGATGAAGTGAGGATCACGCGCGCTGTCGTACCGACGCTCTTCACTGTCCTGAACATGCTCTGCGGATTTTTGTCGATCGTTCAGACGAGCGAAGGGCATTTTGCTGAAGCGTCGTATTTTATCCTGATGGCCGGATTGTTCGATGCGCTTGACGGAATGATGGCGCGGTTAACAAAGTCGAGCAGCCAGTTCGGCGTGGAGATCGATTCGCTGTCCGATGTTGTCTCTTTCGGAGCCGCGCCTGCATTTCTCGTGTATAAGCTTCATCTCTACCAGTTCCAGGAGTGGGGTCTCATCATTAGTTCGCTGCTGATGATCATGGGAGGGATACGACTTGCACGATTCAATGTGCAACTGGTGGGATTTGATAAGGACTATTTCGTCGGCCTTCCAATTCCTTCCAGTGCATTTGCGATAGTATCATTTGTGTTGACGTTTTTGGATGAAACAAATCATCTGGAACCGTTTGCAGCATCCATGCTGGCTCCGCTCAGCGTGATCCTGTCTCTGATTATGGTCAGTAAAGTGAAATACGATACGCTGCCGAAATTTTCGGCAAAAGGAATTCGGAAACATCCGGTGAAGGCTATTTCATTTTTCTTCTGCGTATTATTGATCGTCTTCACAAAGGGTAATGCACTGTTCTATCTCTTTGCAGCATTCATCCTATTCGGTCTGCTGCGGTACATGGTCCATGCAGTGTTCCGGCCGGTACAGAAGGATGTGAAAGAAATCGAACAGGAAGAAGCACCAAGTTATGATGTATAACTTAATTCTAGAAAGAGGAAACTATGGCAGATAAGCAATACGATGTTGTTGTCATCGGCGGAGGGCCGGGCGGTTATGTTGCCGGCATTCGTGCAGGACAATTAGGACTAAAAACTCTTGTAGTAGAAAAAGATAAACTCGGCGGAATTTGTTTGAACTGGGGCTGTATTCCGACGAAGGCGTTAATCAAAAATGCTGAAGTGCTCACCACATTCAAACATGCGGAAGACTTCGGATTTTCGTTCGATAATCTGAAAACAGATTTCTCGAAGGCCGTGAAACGGAGCCGCGACATTTCTGCAAAGAGTTCTAAAGGAATTGAATTCCTTTTCAAGAAGAATAAAGTGGATCACATGTATGGAACAGCGAAGATCGCAGCCAAAGGTGTCGTTGAAGTTGATGTAGCAGGGAAGAAGGAAAAGATCAACGCAAAACATATCATCGTTTCTACAGGTGCGCGTCCCCGAATTCTTCCAAACATCCCTGTGGATTACAAACAGGTCATCACGAGCTCGGAAGCTATGGTCCTTCCCGAAGTGCCGAAACGGATGGTTGTGATCGGATCCGGTGCGATCGGTTCTGAGTTCGCTTATATCTATAATGCATACGGGACAAAAGTAACGATCATCGAAATGCTCGATAGTTTGTTGCCGATTGAAGATCGGGAGATCACGAAGATCCTTCGCCGTAACTTTGAAAAATCCGGTATCGAAGTATTGGTCGATACGAAAGTGGAAAGCGTCACTCCTGGAAAAGAAGCAACCGTCAAATATTCCAACAAAGATGGTGCAAAAGAGATCAAGGCGGATATCGTGTTGAGTGCGATCGGCGTACAGGGAAACATAGAAAATCTTGGACTCGAAGCGCTTGGAGTAAAAACGGAAAAATCGTTCATTAAAGTT
>JBAYJG010000224.1:0-5365 GCA_041665225.1 Bacteroidota bacterium | reverse complement strand
GGAATGGTGTTCCTGCGTGCAACAGAGTCCGCAAAAAAACTGGCTGGTGCCGTCGGATAAAAATATTGTCCGATATAGATAGCGAGGAAAAGCGACACTGCTTTCTCATGCCATCATTTTTTCTTTCATAAGGAAAATTGAATATGAGCACCGAACAATTAACTCAGTTAATCAATCAAATGGACTTTTTGATTCTACAGCACGTAAACTATCTGAACAAACTTGATGAATGCGTGAAACAAAAAGCACAATTTGAACACAAGAAACATACAGACTGCAATTTCGGAAAACTCTTTTATTCAGAAATATGGCCATCGGTAGATGTGTTCCCGGACGATATTCAACAAGTGGTCAAGGACATCGAGCAAGAGCATCGGATATTTCATGCTACTGCAAGCGAAGTAAATACTACGAATCCGATGCAGGAAAAAGTTGATGCGACCACTGCATGTAAACTCATCCTCAAATTATATCATTTGGATGAATTGGTAAAAAAACATGCATGATTCTGTTTGCCAGTATACGGAAATACTGCCGAATGGATGACCAGAAAATGC
Source organism: Bacteroidota bacterium (assembly GCA_041665225.1). Taxonomy (GTDB): domain Bacteria; phylum Bacteroidota; class Ignavibacteria; order UBA10030; family UBA8401; genus UBA8401. The sequence goes on along the minus strand of JBAYJG010000224.1, from coordinate 4,808 downwards.
TTGAACGTAAATACCAAGGAGGCTGTCGTGAATGATATGTCCCCAAAGGATGTACCTGTACCTTCCAAATCGATCCAGTTGTCCTATTATGAAGGCTTCAAACGGATGGTACTCTATACAGATACGGAAACTACATTCCCCGAAGGAAAGCTTATTGTGTCGAGAACGGATACAGCCGGGAAAATAACGCATTGCAATAAATCGTTTTGTGATCTCGCCGGCTATACGAAAGAGGAATTGATTGGGGAATACCACAGTATTCTCCGCCATCCTGATATGCCGGCAGTTGCATTCAAGGGATTGTGGGATACAATACAGCAGGGAAAACGCTGGCACGGATATGTGAAAAATCTTCGGAAGGATGGAGGATATTACTGGGTCTTTGCATCCGTTATACCCAATGTCCGGAATGGGAAGATCGTCGGGTACACATCTGTCCGGCGGAAACCTTCGCGAACAAGGATTGATGAATGTATAGCACTATATAAAAAACTCAAGAATGAAGAAAAATAACACTGACAACGGAATATCAAAGGAGGGAAGAGAGTATGAAAGACATGACTCCTTCTGATGTGCCTTCAGGAGGCACAACGGTTCACCATAAGTATTTTGACGGTACCGAGCGAACACTTGTGTATTCTAATGTTGAAACACCATTCCCGGAAGGGAATCTGATCGTATCCAGGACGGATATAAAAGGTATCATTGTCGGATGCAACAAAGCGTTCTGTGATATGGCCGGCTTCACGAAAGAACAACTGATTGGTCAACCACATTGTATCCTCCGGCATCCGGATATGCCGGCAGCGGCGTTTAAGGATCTCTGGAATACTGTCAGTCAGGGAAAACATTGGCATGGGTATGTAAAAAATTTACGAAGCGACGGGGGATACTATTGGGTCTATGCCACCGTCATTCCCAATGTCCGGAACGGTAAGGTCGTCGGATATTCTTCCATTCGCCGGAAACCATCACGCGCAAAAATTCAAGAACATAGTGAAACATACAAAAAACTAAAAGAGCAAGAATCAAAATAACCTCACAGTATAGAAATGTCCGAATTGCGTACAGTCAGAAAGGAAGGAACATATGTCATTCTTCTTCACGGTGAGCCCGGATTTTAGTCCACTGCATATTTCGGATTGGTTTCTTGTGAATACATGGCTGCAGCGGAATCTTGGTGAGTCAATTCATCTTGAGCTGTTCGATGATTTTGCAAGCCAACGGAAAGTGATTGATGAAAAGAAAGTCGATCTTATTTATTCGAATCCGTATGATGCGTCAACGCTGGTACGGAAGTACGGATTTCAGGCGGTGGCTCGCCCGAAAGATTTGACGGACGAGGCGATCATCGCCGTTTCCGAAGCAAGCCCGTTAAAAAAAATTGAAGACCTAAAGCCGCAGACAAGGATTGCAACAACGGACGATCCTAATGTGCATATGATGGCGATGATATTAATCGAGCCGGCGGATCTCAACAAAAGTAATACCGTTGTCAATACATGCGAATCGTATATGCGCGTTGCGCAGGAACTGATCGGCGGAACATCGGATGTCGGCTTCTTCTTAAAATCAACCTTCGACGATTTATCCGACATCGTAAAAAAACAACTCCGGCCGATTGTCACCAGTCAGATCTCCATGGTACACCATGCACTTCTTGTCGGAAATACCATGATTCCGCTCAAGGAGAAACTGCAAAAGACTCTGCTGAAAATGCCCACAGATCCTGACGGTAAACATGCGCTGGAAGCGCTTGGCTTTTCTGGCTGGGAATTACTCGAGCAGGAAGATGTCGAATTTATGATCGATCTGATGGACACGCTCGTTGAATAAGAATATCACCTTCTGATCAAGGATATGAACATGATGAACACAAAAAAATATCAAGACTTCCTGAAAATATTGGAAAATGAATTACTCAGTTACCGATGGGGTTGTGTGTACGATTCTGAGAAGAAAGTAACTCTCGCAGAATACGGGAATGCACCGACAGAAAACAGCAGCGCACTTCCGGAACAGTGCAATGCACTGTTCGAATCGTCGCTTCAATCGAAGGGATCAGGATGTGAACTGATGGCCCACGATGAGCAATGGATTTTACTGATGCGGCGGTTCACAAAAGGTTCACTGCGGTGTTTCATTTTACTTCGCAGCGGTGGCATCACGACCGGGTGGGCACGAGATACGTTAAAGGATAAACTTCAAGAGTTTTCATCCAATTGACGAAGAGTTCAGTACTACTGTATCTATGAAAGGCGCAGACAATGAAAATTTTACTTGTTGACGACGAAAAAGATCTAGTCTCTTCACTTTCGACAATTCTTGAAAAATGGGGGTACTCAGTTGTATCGGCCTACGATGGGATTGGCGCACAGAAACTGTTGGAAGGAACTACAGTGGACGTAATTTTATCCGACCTTATAATGCCAAATATGGACGGAGGTGAACTGCTCACATGGCTGAATGCCCAGGCTAAGAAACCGCATTTTATCATCATGTCGGCATATTACAACGAAGGATTTATCAAATATTTTACGGATCAGGGAATAACGAATATACTCGGCAAGCCGATTCAATTTGACAAACTGCAGCAGATGTTAAAGAAATTATCGATCCAGGGAGAACCGGAAGCACCCGTAATCACAGCGCCGCAGGAGATGCCCATTGCTCCGACGTCTGCGCAAACGGAGAAGAAGACGATAGCAGTCTACGAACAAATGGCTAAAGAGATTTCAGATCGGTTGCCGGAAGTGTACCATATTGTCATTGCCAATCCAAAAACAGGTAGTGTACACAGCACGGTATGCAAATTAACGGATTTCAATGAAACGGAGTTTTCTCATACGACAGAAGCGATGATCGCAGCAGCTAAAGTGGTGTGGACATCCATTTGCGGAGAGAAGTGCGTTCCAAAAGAACTGTTAACCCTCGATGATGGTGATCGCATGATCTACCGCAATCTTGTCTCACCCGAGGTATTGATCTACATCGATGCAACAACGCAATTGACCCATGGATTGCTCAAAATAACCATTGAAAATGTGCTGTAGGAATCACCGGTTCTTTATAACTAATCATTCAAATAATGATGGAAAAACAATTCTTACACCAGGTATTTCAACAGTTGCAAAACGATGTTCCGGAAATTGACGGATTGAGTGTTGTTACCTCCGATGGTAAAGTGATCGATGCCCAGTGGTCGAATAATATTGAGATTGATAAAGTGGGTGCCGTTGGGTCTGCACTGCTTGGTTTGGGAAAAAAGGCGATCGAGATTCTCTCCCGGGGAGGGCTCTTACAAGTTGTGCTTCAATCAACCGAGGGGATGTTATCAGTGTATAGTGCAGGGAGTCATTCAGTGCTCATTATTCATATGTCGAACGCAGGGAATCTAGGGATGTTGAATTTATATGCACGAAAGGCTGCAGCCACAATTGCCGAAACGCTGAAGGATGAAGATCTGTGATAGATCAAATTGCACATTTTATTGATGTGTTGCGGGCAGCAGAAGGATCTCCGCAGCGAGTTCTGTTCTCTCTTCGAAAGTTTCCGTCATCAACAGAATTTATCTTGTCTGGCGACAGACTCTTGTATAACAAGAACATCAAACTGTTTCACAAGATATTGAGGGACTTGTTATATGGTACAGTCGATGTTTCCAGCACATCGATCGGACATCTTCCAGCCGAACCGATCTTGTTCTTCGACGTCCATCAATTCGTATGGGAGGCCGTCAGCAGAATATCGGATGAAGATATCACTGCCATTTGCAAAGAGATGGAGTTGATTACTGTTGCAAAGACAAGCCATCCGGTAAAAGATTTTTCCCTATTTTCACGGGATAGTATCGACAGTATTGTTGTGTTTTACTTTCAGTTGCTTCCAAAACCGGCGAATGTGTTTTTGCAGGATTTTGAAACAACAAATCGGATTCACTACTACAGAAGTTTGATTCGAATGGCATTGCTCGATTATATCAAACTAGATTCACCCTCAGTTGTGCCGGTAGGTGCAATGGAAGAACATATACCTTCTCCACAGACAATTCTGCCGACATCGGTAAGTGCACCCACACAAGAACCAGTTGAAGAACAAACCGTTATTTCTCCGTTGGAAAAAATTATTGAAAAATCACAGATTGAAGAGGGCATCGATAAACAGATTGACCGAATTTTACGCGAAAAACCAGTTGTGCAATTGCCGGTGGAGAAAAAAAAGGACGGGAAGAATATTGCGATAAGTAAAGCGCGTATTGACAATCTGAAAAAAATATTGCGGAACATCAAACAATTATGAATACCGAGACTAAAAATACCGCCTATTTCAAATTAGTGATCTCCGGTTCGGTCAATTCCGGCAAGACGACCTTTGTGAAAACGATCAGTGAATTTGATCCCATTACGACCGACGAATATGCGACGGAAGCCAGTGTCAAGGTGTTGAAAGGTCAAACAACAGTGGCAATGGATTACGGTCGCAGGACGATCGACGAAGATGTGATCCTGCATATTTACGCCACTCCCGGACAGGAGCGATTTAATTTCATGTGGGACGTACTTGTTGAAGGTGCATTCGGGGTGATCTTCCTTGCGGATAGTACCGACCTTGACAGCATCTCGAATACAAAAAAGATTATAAAGTATTTCTCTGAAAAGTTTAATCTGCCGTATCTCCTCTGTGTCACAAAACTTGACCTTCCTTCGAGCATTGAGTACAAAGAGGTATTAAAACTTATCGATAAACAAGATCTCTTTGCAATACCGTGCAACACCACGCAAAAGGAAGATGTCCGCACTGCCTTGATC
>JBAYJG010000223.1:0-5398 GCA_041665225.1 Bacteroidota bacterium | reverse complement strand
CCACTGTTTCTATTTTCTTCTTGGATAACCGCGGGGGAAGCTATTTGTGAAGGGTGAAGTTCATTTACCGTACTTTACAATTTGCTAGGTAATCGATGAAGCGTTTTGCTTCTCTATTTTATACTTTTCTCTTTTTCGGTATCAGCACTACTGCGTTCGCGCAAACCACGTACTATTCCCAAGGCAGCGTCGACCCAACAATAACAGCCAATTGGAACTCCAATCCTGTCGGCGGCGGTACATCCCCATCAAATTTCACTTCCGGCGACATTTTCATAATTCAAAGCCCTGATTCAATGACGACTAACTCCCCATGGGTAGTTTCCGGTGTTGGCTCAGCTATCCAAATTGATAACGGAGGTGCACTTGCAATTACGAGTAATGTTGCCACAGAATTATTGACGCTGAATAGCGGTGGCAAATTATATGTTTTTGCTACACTGCAAGTCAACAACGGAAATGGAGGCGGTTACGATCTTACTTTGAACGGAACTGCAAACTTTAATGGAACGCTGATATATAGCGGTGGAGCCACTGGTGAGGTGCAGACAAGCGGAGCATTCATATATCAAACGGATGGAGGAACAATCCCTTCATTCACTTGGACTGGGAATGCCAGTATCACAGTAACGGGTATTATTACTGCAACAACACTCGGGGGACTCAATCAAGGTTTTCGTGAATTCCGTTGGAATAGTACGTCCCAAATAAGTAATGTCGAATTCAATTCTCAACTGACCTCCGTGAGTAAAAATTTATTGATTCAATCTACCGGAAGCGGAAGCATTGTACTATTTAACTCATCGGCAAATCTGGATGCAACATATATGGATGTCAATGGAGGTACTGTTGATTTCAGCACTACAAGTTCAGTTTTCCCGACGATAACTATCTCGAGTTCAGGAACAAGTTTTAGTCAACTCGTCGGGAGCACCATCCAGACATCAGGATCAGGAAGTAAGGGAACATTTGTTTTCATGAACGGCGACAGGGATATCCGACAACAGGGAACGATTGGTGCAGGAGTTGGATATCACTTCTTGCCGGGTGCAGTTGTCGGAATTATAAATAATCAAATCACCGTCACCGGTGATATGACAATCGACTCTGCAGCATTTTTTGGATACAACTACATCAGCAATCCTACTAATTATCAAATATTCACTGTCGTCGGTACGGGCGGAAATTTTGAACTTAAAAAATATGGCACCTTCTACGTTTACCATGACAGCGGATTGACTTCCTCCGGGGCAAACGGTTCTGTTCAAGTTACCGGCAGTAGAGTGTATGATCCGTTGGCAAACTATTATTTCTGGGGAGGCACGCAAGTTACCGGTATAGCAACTCCAGATACAATCAATGGTAATGTTGAGGTGTGGCCGGGAACTTCACTGACGCTTTCAAAAAACACCCTTATCAATGGAAATCTCACGATCATTGATGTTCCTGTAAATGTCGGCTCTTATACGTTAGATCTTCGCGGAGACATTATCGATTCACTCAATAGTGTCGTGAAAGGGTATTTCCAATCAAATTCCAACGGAACGATACTCTATAATAAAACAACTGCGGGACAAAAAGTCATCACCAATAATTCCCAATATGGAAATCTGACGTTTAACAATTATTCCAAAGACCTGGTCAGCGGCAGACTCTTCATCTCAAATGTTTTTACTCGCGGCGCGTCTAGTGTTCACAATGTATTTTCAAATGACTCCATTGAATATAACGGAACAGGCGCCCAAACAATCTATGGATTCCCGTACGCAAATCTTTTCATTACTGGCTCACGCGGTGCGGGAAATGTAACATTCGCGGCGGCTGAAACAATTTTCGTTGCAAATGTTTTTTCACCTTCCGTCTCTTTTTCCGGCGGAAGTTATGTTACGTCAAATTCGTTCATCGATTTCAATGGATCAACTGCTCAAAGTATTTCTGCGCTATCAGGAGGGACTCCCTATCATCATCTCATCGTCGATAAATCTGCCGGAGTGTTAACTGCAGGTTCCGCTTTCACTCTGACTGGAAATCTGCATCTCATGAACGGTGCATTTGCTGACGGTGGAAATGTGATCACGGTGAATGGCAATATTGGCGGTTCTGCCGGTCAACACACGAGTACCGGCGGAGGGAAAATACTTCTGACTGGAGGCGCTGGAACTCATCAGATCAGTGACGTTGATCTTGGAACATTGGAAATCGACGATGCAAATGGTACGCAAGTAATTGCGGCACCGGGTATCCAGAATCTTATCCTTACCTCTGGGGTTTTCGATATTACCAACGGACTCTATGTGCTCAATGCAGGAACAATATCACGTTCTTCAGGCAGTGTAGCAGGTAATGGAACTGTTTATTTTAACGGTTCTGCAACCGTTAGCGGCATCATTTCATTCTATGATATTGAGTTGAGTGGTGCAGTGGATTTTGGAACAGGATCTACAATAACAAATAGATTATTGATCAAGTCATCAGGATCTGTCACGGGAAATGCTCCTACCTATGTCGGATCGGCACTGTTGAATTATGCAACCGGAGGAACATTTGCCCGAGGTATTGAATGGAGCTCGTTTGGAGGAGCCGGGTATCCGAAAAATGTTCAGATATCGAATAACACAACGCTGAATTTAGGCTTTGGAGGAACGGGCACAGCACGGCAACTCTCCGGTAATCTGACGATTGATTCCGGATCCACCCTCAGCATGAATGTCGGCGGAAGTCAGATGACAGCGCCGCTGAATGTTCTTGGCTACGTTATAAATAATGGGACTTTGGAACTCTCTTCATCATCCGGCGGCTATATCGATGTGAAAGGAGATTTTGAACAAAACGGGACGTTGACTCCTCATCTTTCCGCAGTACGAATGAGCGGAGCAACAACGCAGATCATCCGAAAGAGCGGTGGCGGATACATTTACTTTGACAGTCTCGTTATTGCAAGTACTGATTCAGTTATTCTGCGATTTGCAAATTCTACCAACATATCCATCGATTCTACACTGCTCATTCAATCCGGCGTATTCTACCCGGAAGGAACTGCAATTGATTTCGGCAACGGAGCTGATTTCATCCGAACAGGCGGATCGATTGTACCGAATAATCATGTTATCAACTTCCAGGGTGCGGGTACTGTTAGTGGACTTGTTACATTGTGGAATGTAAACCTATCTGGCAATGTTGATTTTGGAAGCGGTGTCTCGATCAATAACGAATTAAAAATTCAAACGGGGGGTTCTGTCGCCACCAATCCGCCCGCATATAACGCCGGTTCGACATTACTATATTTTTCCGGCGGGTCTTTCAATAGAAATGCGGAATGGAGCACGTCTTCTGGTCCGGGATATCCCCATCATGTCATCGTTTCAAATAATACTGCGCTGTATTTAGATGCAATTCTCAATCCAAACATTCCTGCACATCTCGGTGGCAATCTTTCCATAGAAACGGGTGCGGCAATGTCGATGGATTCCGTTGGAATGACTGCACCATTGACTGTTGAAGGAAATCTGACCATCAATGGAACGCTGACAGCGTCATCGGTCAGTGGGGGAAGTGTCATTGCAAAAGGAGATTGGACACTCAACGGTACATTTATTCCAAACAGCCAAAGTGTGACGTTTAACGGCTTGTCGATCCAAAATCTCACAGGTGCAACTACGTTTGATTCAATTATAATCAACAATTCCTCCAATCTTAATCTTTTTAATTCAATCGATGTTGCTTCGTTCTTGGATTTCCAAAATGGAAATATCGTCACGAATGGAAACAGCGTCACTCTCGATTCTACAGCGACATTCTCAATATCCAGCGGATATATCAACGGCAATCTGGTTCAAACTATTCCCACGGGCAGCAACGTTACAAGAACGCTTCCGATCGGTGATGCGTCATATTACACTCCCGTGCAGGTCACGTTTGCCAATGTATCTGCTCCCGGCAATATCACTGCGTCAACTTCTGTTGCCGGTGCCGAGTTAACAGGAAGTTTTATTGATGCGTTAAAGAATGTTAATCGGTATTGGACTCTGGCAAATTCCGGTGTAGGATACGATACTTATAATGCAACATTCAATTTTAATGCCGCCGATGTTGACGGTGGCGCGAATACGAACAACTTCGTCATCAAACGATATGAAATTTCCTCATGGAATGATGTTACGACAGGAACACTTTCCTCTACTTCTTCACAGGGGACTGGAATCAATGGGTTCGGCGAATTTGCAGTCGGAGAACTAGTGACATATGATATTACGTCATCAGTAGTTGGGAGTGGGTCTATCACTCCGTTTGGTACAACGAGCGTCTCGTATGGAACAAATCAAAACTATAGCATAAGTGCGGATCCGGGGTATCATATTGATTCTGTAATAGTTGATGGTGCGAATATCGGTGTTGTGGCTTCGTACGATTTTCTGACAGTGACTTCGACACATTCAATTGCAGCGTATTTCTCCATTAACACATATACATTCACCACAAATGCGTTCGGCAATGGAAGTGTGACGCCGATATCACCGACAGTTAATTATGGTAACTATCTGGCTTTGACCATTACTTCTGATCCCGGGTATCATGTCGACAGTGTATTAGTTGATGGAATACTCACCGATTCTTTGTCGAGTTATACATTTGACTATGTGACGGCATCGCATACCGTTGATGCGTATTTCTCAATAAACAATTACACGATTACAACAACGGTGTTTGGCAACGGAAGCATTTCGCCGGTATCTCCGTCGGTGCCGCACGGATCTGTTCAAAATATTACATTTTCACCGGATCCCGGCTATCAACTGGATAGTGTTTTGGTCAACGGCATTCTTATTGATTCGACGGTGAGTTATACATTCCCGAATGTAACTAGCGCACAGTCCATTTCGGCATACTTCTCAGTCGAAACTGTTCCTCCTTCATCTCCGCAAAATCTTGTTGCCATTGCCGCAGACGGACAAATTCAAATTCATTGGAATCCTAACTCCGAAACGGATTTTCAAAAGTATTTCGTGTATCGCGATACCGTGGTGAATCCTACCATAAAAGTGGATTCGACGACGACTATTGATGATACACTGAAGACGTATACTGGACTGATTAATGGAAGAACATACTATTTCAGAATGGCTGCTCAAGATACTAACGGAAATGTGAGCGGCTTTAGCAATGAAGTAGCAAGCACTCCGGTCGGTCTCATTGCCTATTATCCATTTTCTGGGAATGCTAATGATGCAAGCGGAAATGGGTATCATGCTGTTGTGAACGGAGCAGTGCTATCTCTTGATAGATTTGGGAATGCCAATAGTTCATACAACCTCAACGGCTCAACGGATTATTTAGCTGTAACTAATATTGACCTGCCGCAGGGGAACACTGAACGAACTATCTCTGCTTTCTTCAAATG
>JBAYJG010000222.1:0-5433 GCA_041665225.1 Bacteroidota bacterium | reverse complement strand
TTCTGAAATTGCATTTCGTTTGATGTTAAAGTATATTCAACAACCCTAATATACCAATATAAGAGTCAAAAAAGGAGTTTTTCCCTTGGATCTATTTCAGAAATGTGCTGACTTTACCCGTGCTGATGAAGTGAAAGCTGCCGGTCTCTATCCATATTTTCGCCCCATCGAAGCAAACGAAGGTCCCATCGTTGAAATGGCCGGACGCAAAATTATCATGGCCGGTTCAAACAATTATCTTGGACTAACTGCGCACCCGAAAGTGAAAGAAGCCGCTATTAATGCGGTGAAGAAGTATGGAACCGGATGTTCCGGCTCACGTTATCTCACCGGAACGATCGATCTGCATATTGAACTTGAAGCCCGTCTTGCAAAATTCCTCGGTTACGAAGATGTGCTTCTGATCTCGACCGGGTATCAGACAGCACAGGCGATCATCCCGACACTCGTGCAGCGCGGAGAATTTATTGTGTCGGACAAGGATAATCACGCTTGCATCGTTATGGCCAATATGATGGCGGCGGGAATGACTGCCGAAGTAGTGCGGTATAAGCATGGCGACATGAAGCATCTGGAAGCAGTGATTTCAAAGCTTCCTGCCGATGCAGGGAAACTGATTGTCACTGACGGTGTGTTCAGCACTAGCGGCGAAGTGGTCGATATGCCTTCGATTGTTGCTATCGCAAGAAAATACAATGCCCGGATCATGTGCGATGATGCCCATGCAACGGGAGTCGTCGGCGTTGGCGGCCGCGGTACGGCAAGCAAATTCGGATTGACGAAAGATGTCGATATTACAATGGGAACATTCAGTAAATCTTTTGCTTCGCTCGGGGGATTCATTGCCTCTACCCGGTCGGTAGTAAACTATATCAAACATTCTTCACCGGCTCTGATCTTTTCAGCAAGTCCCACGCCGGCTTCCGTTGCTTCTGCGCTTGCGGCACTCGATGTTATCGAAGAACATCCGGAACTTGTGACGCAATTGCATCACAATGCCAACCGCGTTCGAGAAGGATTACGTGCATTTGGATTCAATGTGGTGGGTGAACCTGAAACGGGCATCGTTTCAGTGATCATTGGTGATACGGAAAAGACCCTGGTCTTTACAAAAGAATTGTTCGAAGCTGGCGTCTTCGTTAATGCATTTGTTCGCCCGGGTGTTCCGCCAGGATTAGAAATGCTACGGACCAGTTATATGGCGACACACCAGAATGAACATCTCGACAAGATCGTTGAGATTTTCGGTGTGATCGGCAAAAAACTTGGCGTTATCAGTTAAAAGGCAGCGCACACAACCACTGAACCACGCCGGTACATGATTATCAGCGTGGTTTTTTATTGAAGGAAATTGTATGGCAAACGTTACTATCCGTCCGGTGCTCACTTCGTCTGACACAAAGAAGTTCATCGACTTCATCTACACATTTTATAAGGACGATCCGAATTGGGTCCCCCCCTTGCGCATGGACCGCGAAAAACTAATCGACAAGAAGAAAAATCCTTTTTATAAACATTCACGCATGGAACTCTATCTTGCGGAAAGAGACGGATCAGTGATCGGCCGCATCGGCGCCATCGTAAATGATAACCACAACAAAGAACACAATGATAAAGTCGGCTTCTTCGGATTTTTTGAATGTATCAATGACCAGGTGGTTGCCAACGCGCTGTTTGATGCAGCAAAGAAATACTTGCTGTCTCAGGGAATGAATGCTATGCGCGGTCCGGCAAATCCTTCCGTCAATGATGAATACGGATTGCTGGTGGATGGATTTGATTCCCCGCCAGTCGTGTTGATGACGTACAATCCGAAATACTATGAAACACTGATAACGAACTACGGACTGAAAAAAGAAAAGGATCTCTACGCCTATATTCTTGATCAGAACACAGTCTACACGGAAAAATTCAACCGCGCGAATGAGATCGTGAAGCAGCGAAACAGTCTCACGTTCCGTCCCATCAACATGAAGGATTTTGACAATGAAGTGAAACGGATCAAAGAAGTGTACAACTCAGCATGGCAATACAACTGGGGATCCGTTCCGATGACGGATGAAGAGTTTGAAGCGCTGGCCGAAGATATGAAAATGGTCTTCGAACCGGAACTGGTGCTGATCGCCGAATCGAAAGGAAAGATGGTCGGATTTGGTTTGTCGCTTCCCGATATCAACGTCCGGCTGAAGGGGAACCGCAACGGCGGGCTGCTGGGAGGATTGCTGCGTCTGCTTGTCTTCAAGAAAAAGGTCGATCTGGTCAGAGTGATCGTTCTTGGTGTAATCCCCGAATTTCAGAAATCCGGTGCGGCCGGAGTACTGTTTTTTGAAACTGCCGTAAGGGCAAAGAAACTCGGGTATCAATACGGCGAAGCAAGCTGGATCCTGGAAGATAATGTAATGATGAACCGGGCGGCGCAAGCCATGCAGGGGAAAATTTACAAGACGTACAGAATTTACGAGCAGGAAATTTAATAGTGAATGCAAACGAAGTAATTCGTATTTTATCAATACGGAATTATTTACCAACATAATCTTTGAGGCAAGACAATGGCAGTAAAACCTGTAGAAAAAATTTGGATGAATGGAAAATTAGTCGATTGGAACGATGCAAAAATTCATGTTCTTTCCCATGTGGTCCACTACGGCAGTTCATGGTTCGAAGGGATCCGATGTTACGAGACAAAAAAGGGATCGGCAATCTTCCGTCATAAGGAACATATCATTCGGTTGTTCGATTCGGCGAAGATGTATCGTGCAGAAATCCCATACACGGTCGATCAAGTAATGGCGGCCGATAAAGAGACGATCAAAGCAAACAAATTGAAATCGTGCTACATCCGTCCGGTGGCATACCGCGGATACGGTGATGTCGGTGTCTATCCGATGGGCTGTCCGGTTGATTTGACAATTGCAGTGTGGGAATGGGGAAAATATCTCGGTCCCGAAGCATTGGAAAAAGGCATCGAGGTTCGTTTTGCCTCCTGGCAGCGTGCAGCGGGAAATACCTTTCCGACAATGGCAAAAGCCGGCGGCAATTATCTGAACTCGCAGTTGATGAAAATGGAAGCACGTGCAGACGGGTATGAAGAAGGAATTGCGCTCGATCAGAACGGACAGATCTCTGAAGGCAGCGGCGAGAATCTGTTCCTGGTCCGCAACGGTGTGCTCTATACGCCGCAGTTTGTCAATGCCATCCTTCCCGGCATTACGCGCGCATCGGTGATCCAACTGGCGAAAGATGCCGGTATTCCGGTGGTAGAAGGGAATTTGCCGCGAGAGATCGCGTATCTTGCCGATGAGGTGTTTTTCACTGGTACCGCTGCAGAAATTTCGCCGATCCGCTCAATCGATCGCATTACGATCGGCAATGGCAAACCAGGACCGATTACACGGGAATTGCAAAAACGATTCTTTGATATCGTGGAGAATGGCAACGACCAGTACGGTTGGTTGGATTTCATGTAGGAATTTGTTTTCGTCCGGTAGTTCGCTGCCGGGCAACTTCTAAAGATTACGGTTCCATGACTGTTGTTGGATGGTTTCAGGGAACGACGTGTCGAACACAATTTGGGGAAATATTTTTTTATGGGGAAAGATTTCGCCTTTAAAGATGTATTCAAGTCGAAGATCAAACCGGCGTCAGTCGAGGAGATGCTTTCGAAAATTCCGGTCTATGAAAAACTGGATCCAAAAGAACTTCGCCAGATCGCATCCATTGTCCATCGGCGTCAGTATGTGAAGGACGAATTTGTATTCTATCAGGGCGATCCGGGACTTGGGATGTATGTTGTAGAAAAAGGGAAAGTGGGAATTGTCGTCGTTGGTGATGACGGTACACAGAAAGAGGTTACGGAACTGAGTAACGGCGATTTTTTTGGCGAGATCGCACTCTTGGATGAATCCCCCCGTTCGGCATCGGTCGTCGTGAAAGAAGATTCATCATTAATCGGGTTCTTCCGTCCCGATCTGTTTGAGATCATCGAAAAGACGCCGAAGACCGGATTGAAGATTGTTGTGAAACTTGCCGAGATGATCGGCGAGCGGCTGCGGAATATGAATAACGAGTTCACGAAACTTCGTGCTGAACTCGAGCAACTCAAACAACAGAAGGAGACGAGCGATGAAAAAGCCAACTCCAAAAAGAAAAACCCAGAAACCTAAGACTTTAAAAAAATCTGTTCCACGTGCTGCAGCACGCCGGACAGATGATCTGACGATTGGATTGCGGAAGATCCTTGTCCCCATCGATTTCTCCGATCACTCCAAAAAAGCACTTCGCTACGCGCTTCCGTTCGCTCTGCAATTCAAAGCCGAATTGGAATTGATGTACGTGGTTGAACCGACTATCTATCCTTCCGATTTCGGATTTGGCCAGGTTGGTTTCCCGGATGTCGAGAAAGAATTGCACGAGAAAGCAAAAGCGGAACTGCAGGAACTCTTGAAAACCACCGTGCCGGCCGCGATTACAGCGACTTCAGTAGTCTCAACGGGGATACCGTTTGTGGAGATTACTACGTACGCCCAGGCAGAGAACATCGATCTTATTATTGTGGCGACCCACGGCAGGACCGGGGTGGAGCATATCCTTTTTGGAAGCACAGCAGAGAAAATTATCCGAAAAGCCCCCTGTCCAGTGCTTGTCGTTCGAGCCGAAGAGCATGATTTTATTAATGAACGAGCATAAGATTCCTTGCTGGGAGCAGACAACTTTCGTATATTTAGGACAATTAATTCACATTTTTTCACTTTTGATTTGAAGAGACGATGTTAAAAAAGCAGAAAGAACTCGCAAAACGAGTAAAGAAACAAGATGACCTTATAACTACGTATGAAAACGCAGTTTCATGGTATGAGACAAACAAGAAACTTCTCACCAATATTGGCATAGCAATTGCAGTTCTTGTCGCTGGCGGTTGGTTTTACATCAACAACAACCGGACGAACAACGAAAAAGCGGCGAACGAATTCGCGAAGGTATTTTCCTATTACGATAATGGACAATATCAAATCGCGATCAACGGTATACCCGAAAAGAATGTCCGGGGGCTTCAAGCGATCGTGAACGATTATGGCTCGACGAAGTACGGCAACATTGCACAGTTCTACCTGGCAAACAGCTACTTCAACACCGGCGAATACGACAAGGCGTTGGAAGCGTACGAAGACGTCAACGTCGATGCGCAGATTCTGGAAGCATCGCGCATTGCGGGAATAGCAGCGTGTTATGAAATTAAAGCGAACTATGCGGATGCTGCGAAGTACTTTGAGAATGCCGGTAAATCGAACGTGAACGATCCGAATGCGGCGGAATATCTGGCCAATGCCGCCCGGAACTACGCAAAAGCGGGCAACAAAGAACAAGCAATTGAACTGTATAAGTTAATCAAGAAAGAACATTCGAGTTCGGCAGCAGCAAGGGATGCGGAGAGAT
>JBAYJG010000221.1:0-5448 GCA_041665225.1 Bacteroidota bacterium | reverse complement strand
CTATCCTCAGGGACAATCGATCGAGCTCACTCCTCTTTTTTCGGAACACACACGAGGAAATGCTTCCGTCATCAATTTCAAACCGATCAAACGACCGACAATCTGTCTTGTGCTCAGCGGCGGTGGATCCCGCGGAATGGCACACCTCGGAGTTATCAAAGAACTGGAAAAGAACAATATTCCTATCGATTACATTGTTGGAACAAGTATCGGCGGCATCATCGGCGGACTCTATGCTTCCGGCTATACAACAGAACAGTTGGAAAAAATGGTGGATACGACAGATTGGAATTACGTATTATCGTTAACTCAAGATACTGAGCGAGAACATCTGTATTTCTCACACAAAGTTGCCGCAGATAGAAAACAATTGACCTTACGTTTCGACGGTTTGACTCCCATCCTTCCTTCGGCATTATCAAGCGGCCAGCGACTGACGAATTTTATCAACCAGTTGACTCTGCAAAGTCTTTATCATCCCATGCAGACATTCGATGATTTGAAGATACCATTCCGCTGCGTTTCAACGGATCTTATCTCGGGAAAAAGGATCGTCTTCAGTTCAGGAAATCTCTCCGAAGCACTTCGGGCAAGCATCTCCATTCCACTACTCTTTAATCCTTTAAAGAAGGACACACTGGAATTAACGGACGGAGGGCTACGGTCCAACATTCCGGTAGATGTTGCAAAACAATTGGGTGCAGATATCATCATTGCCGTCAATGCCACCAGCCCGTTACGCACGGCGGAACAGTTGAACTACCCCTGGGAAGTCACCGACCAGATTGTGAACATCATGGCGCAGGACGCGAATAAGCGTGCGCTGGATAGTGCTACGATCGTCATCACGCCGGACCTCGGGTTCTATCCCTCCACCGATTTTTCGAACCTTTCATTTGCGGTAAAGCAAGGAACGCATGCAGCCAAGACAAAAATTGCCGCAATACGGGACACGATCGACAATAGGCAGCGGAATCTGTTTTTCGATAATTCCCCGCTGTCGAATTTCTCATTTCGCCTCAAAACCATCGAGACACATGGACTCATCTTTGATTCCCTGGTACACAAAACTCTGCATACCGGCGATACCTCCAGCGTACCGGACATCCGTGAATTGTTGACAAACATTTATAATACCGGCTGGTACCGGAACGTACATGCCGCATTGACCATAGAAAATCAATCAGCGGATATTTCGTTCATGGGTGATCCCAATCCTACATTAAAAGCTATTTCCATTAGCGGCAATACGCTGATCGATTCCGATATCATAGCCACTCCCTTTGATTCGTTAAAGAGAAATCCGATCAATTATCACCGTCTGAAAACAGCCTATGAAAATCTTTTGGGAATGTACCGAAGAGACGGATATTCGCTGGCCCGCATCACGTCCGAACAGTTTGATACAACGTCAGGTACGCTTTCCCTCACAATCAACGAAGGAACAATCTTTAAGATCTATCTGCGGGGAAAAGAAAAATCGAGAGACTGGGTGATCTGGCGGGAACTCGGATTCCGGGACGGCAATCTCTTTACGGTCGAAAAAGGAAAAACCGCACTCACGAATCTCTATGGGACGAATCTGTTTGATCAAGTATTGATGGATGTCGGCTTTGAACAAGGGCAGCCCACAATCACTATCCAGATGGAAGAAAAACCGACAGAAGTTTCCCGCCTCGGATTCCGCCTCGATAATGAACGGAATTTACAGCCATTGATCGAGTTCAGGAATGAAAATCTTCTGGGTACAGCAACAGAGATCGGAGCAAGTTTTGCCGGCGGACTGCGTAACAGATTATATATTGCAGACTTTCAGGCAAACAGAATCTTCAATTCCTATTTCACCTTGAATATGGATGCTTATTACGATCTTCGCGATATCTATACTTACGCTAATGATCCGAAACACACCAACCGCAGAGCCTTCGAACGGCTGCGCATCGGCGAATACCGGCAGATTCTCTACGGTGTCTCATTTCAATTGGGCAGACAGGTGGAACGGCTGGGAATTTTCAATGTGGAATACCGCATCGAGTCCGACGAAGCAAAATTCATTTCGGGAACAGGGTATCAACCAGAGCAATTTACATTGCAGGCATTCAGAATTACGTCCACAATCGATTCCCGCGACCGATATCCCTTTGCCCGCCGCGGTTCACTGACGAATTTTTCATGGGAAACCGCCACCTCCACACTCAAAAACGTTGTCGGCGATGTTGGGTATTCAAAAATCTATTTCGCGTATGAGACAAATATTTCCTATGAAAACTTCACCCTTCATCCGAAAATCATCGCTGGATTCGGCGACCAGACGCTGCCGTTGACACAGCAGTTTTCTTTGGGAGGCGAAGAATCGTTCTTTGGATTGCGGGAATATGACTCGAGGGGACGGCAGATCTTTTTAACCAGTTTGGAATTCCGGACGAGATTCCCATTCAAACTCATTTGGGATACCTATTTCCGTCTTCGATACGATCTCGGCAGTATTTGGCCGCAACGTGAGGATATCCGGATCAGAGATTTCCATCACGGCATTGGTGGAATTTTATCCCTGGACACACCAGCGGGTCCAGTCAGTTTCTCCGTGGGAAGAAGTTTCTATATCCGACGGGATCTGCTCGAACAACCTCTCACCCTTGGCCCGATCGTCGCCTACTTCTCGCTCGGCTATCCAATCCTCTAATCGATCTTCTCCCTGAACCGAAGCACGCTTGCTGTTAAAATGATAATTCCCATTCCGAACAGCATTGACGCTTCAAACCATAGTTCTGATAGTCCGACCCCTTTTAAGATGATCGAACGGATTATGATCAGATAATATTTCATCGGTACAAAAGCCGACATCCATTGAAGAATCGGCGGCATGTTCTCAACAGGGAAGATAAATCCTGAAATATACATCATTGGAAGCAATACGAAAAACAATCCCACCATCATCGCCTGCTGTTGAGTTTTTGTTGTTGTGGAGACAAAGAGTCCGAGTCCGAGCGACGAAAACAAAAATCCCACAGTCAGTACATACAGAAGCGGCACGCTCCCCCGTATCGGAATGGAGAATCCGAAAACCAGCACCAATAAGGCCACAGTAACAACGACCAATCCGATGAGTGTGAAGGGGATCAATTTTCCGATGATCAATTCCACTGGACGAAGCGGAGTGACAAGAAGCTGTTCCAGCGTTCCAATCTCCTTTTCCTTCACAATCGCCATGGCAGTAAGGATCGTCGTTGTGATAAGCAACAGCAGCACCAGCACACCGGGAACCATGAACAATCTGCTGATCATCGTCGGATTGTACCATGCACGCGCTTCGGCCGTAACACCTCCTAGTCTCCGCACATCTCCGACGATTTTTGCCAGTATCTGTTGCGAGAAACGGTTAAGAATCTGCATCGCATAGCCGGACGCAATGGCGGTCGAGTTCCCCTGGCTTCCGTCGAACAACACCTGCACGTCGACCGGTTCTCTTCGAATAATCTTTTCTCCGAATTTCGGTGGAATGACAAGCGCCATACCGGCATAACTATTATCCAGATATTTCTGCACCGCTGAATAGTCTTCCGTGGAATATTTCATTGTGAAATAGCCGGAATTCGTGAATGCCTGGACAAGACTTCTGCTTTCGCTCGATTTATCCAGGTCACACAGGACAAACGCGATATTCTTCACGTCCAGCGATGCTGCATAACCCAGGAACACCAGTTGAAGGATAGGAGCAACAAAAACAAGCGGCAGCAGTTTTTTATCCTTAAAGAATTGCGCGAATTCTTTTTGGATCAAAGCTTTCAACCGGAGAAAGTTCATATCACACCGTATGTTGTTTAAACCGTTTCACACTGACCGAGATAATAATGATGATATAGATCGATAAGTAGATCAACTGATCCCAAAATGCTTCGATACCGACGCCTTTCAACACAATACCGCGCATAATGACGAGGTAAAATGTGGCTGGCGTAATATTGGAAAGGATCTGAAGAAAGAGCGGCATACTGCTGATCGGGAACATGAAGCCAGACAGAATCATCGTCGGCAAAATGGAGATAACAGTGGCAAGTTGGAATGCCACCTGCTGACTGTCCGCAATCGTTGAAACCAGCAGGCCCTGCCCCAATGCTGCAATGATAAAGATCAGCGTCGCAAAGAATAAGAGCGCCAAACTCCCTTTCACAACCACATCGAACAGGATGTATCCTGAATACAGAACAAGTGCAGCAGCAATCAGGGAAATAATTGCATACGGAAACATTTTGCCGATGATCAGATTCAGCGGCTTGATCGGCGAGACATCGATCTGTTCAATCGTGTTCCGCTCCTTTTCCTTCACGATCGACAATGCAGTGGCGATCACCCCGGTAATGGCGAGGATATAAGCGATCAAACCCGGCACGAGAAATTTTGCACTTTTCAACTCCGGATTATACCAGATGCGCGCCTCATAATTGACCGGAATGTAGCTTTTTCGTCCTATCTTGGAAAGGTTTTGCATGATGATCTTTTGGGAATACTGCTGCGTTACCGCTTGTGCATAACCGACGATGGTTGTAGCAGCATTGGCGTCCATACCGTCCACCAGCAATTGAATAGCCGATTGCTGGCCGGAAATAATATCCCGGGAAAAATCGGGTGGAATGACCAGAACAAGCTTCACGATCCCTTCATCGATCATCCGCTGTGCAGAAGCATAATCCGTCAAGTGTTCGGTATATTCAAAGTAACCCGCAGTGATGAAACTATTCACCAATTCGCGGCTTTGCGAACTTTTTTCCGCGTCATATACCGCCATGGTAATATTCCGGACATCGAAGTTCAGTGCATATCCGTTCAGCAGCAGCAGGAACGCGGGAACGACAATCAGCACCGCCAGTACTTTCCTGTCCCGCTTAATCTGACGGAATTCTTTTTTGATGATCGGCAGTATCTGTCGGAACATTTTCATCGATTCCCTCCGCCATGTTCTAAAAGGTAAATGAAGACATCTTCCAGCGAAGGGGTGATCCGTTCAATCCCAAGCAGGTCGATCCCGTGGCGGGACAATGTGTTCCGGATCTGTTCCTGTGCCGTCACTTCATCCTCCACGTTCACATGAATGCTCGTACCAAAGATCGACGTTTCAACAGCCCAGGGTTCTCCCTCGATTTTTTCCAGTGCGTCGACCACATTGGAACATTGCACTTCCAGAATTGGGTGTTTGATATAATTCTGTTTCAATTCCTTGGGGCTTCCGCCGGCAATAATCTTTCCCGCATTGATCAGAATGATATCGTTGCAGTATTCCGCTTCTTCCAGAAAATGGGTCGTCACCATAACAGTCACACCCTCGGCAGAGAGATCATTAATTAACTCCCAGAACTTTCTCCGCATCACCGGATCGACACCGCTGGTCGGTTCATCCAGAAAGACGATCCGTGGACGATGGAGCACAGCGCATCCGAGCGCAAGGCGCTG
>JBAYJG010000220.1:0-5513 GCA_041665225.1 Bacteroidota bacterium | reverse complement strand
TCGTGAAAAAATCGAGGGCTTCTCATTGTATCAATAAGTAGAAATACAACACAATGAATAAATCAGAAAAAGAACAAATTGTCGCTGAAATTCAGGAGATGGTGGCAAAGGCGCAGGGAATGTTCTTTACTGATTTTGCGGGAATCAACGTGGAGGAGATCACTAAACTCCGCACTGAATTCCGAAAATCCGGTATTGAATATAGAGTCGTCAAAAATACGCTCGCGAAAAAAGCATTGCAAAATGTGACCGGGTACGACAAGGTATACGATAAACTTGTTGGACCGACTGGTATCGCGTTCGCATATACTGACGCTGCAGCACCGGCAAAGATCATTCAAAAGTTCAAAGAGAAGAACGAGAAGTTTTCAGTGAAAGTCTGTGTCGTGGAAAAACAGGTGTATGACGGTTCCAAGTTGAAGGAACTGGCAGCACTGCCCACACGTCCGGAAATCGTTGCAAGCATTCTCGGATCCCTCAATTCACCGATTACAGGCGTTGTTGGTACGATCAACGCTGTGATCAGGGATGTTGTCGGTGTTCTCGATGCGATTGAAAAGAAAAAAGCCGCGTGACGCATAGTCCCGCACTCATCAAGTTTAAAACATAAAATAGAAATAAGGAGAAACAACAATGTCAGTCGTCGCAGAATTAGTAGAAAAAATTGAAAAGCTCACACTTCTTGAGGCAGTTGAACTCAAGAAAGCACTCGAAGAGAAGTTCGGCGTCTCCGCAGCAGCTCCGGTCATGATGGCCGCAGCTCCGGCAGCTGGTGCTGCACCGGCAGCAGAAGCACAGACCGAATTCTCGGTTGAATTGACCGACGGTGGTGCACAGAAGATCAACGTCATCAAAGTTGTCCGCGAAGCAACAGGCCTCGGCTTGAAAGAAGCAAAGGATCTTGTTGATGGTGCACCGAAAGTTGTCAAAGAAGGTCTGAACAAAGCAGATGCAGATGCATTGAAAAAGAAACTTGAAGAAGCCGGCGCAAAAGTTGCGCTGAAGTAATTCTTCCTGTACTTTTTCAATACTCTATAAATGCTTCAAATCGCACATTCAATAGAATACTGAATACTACCAAGCCGATAGTCCCGTTTTGCTGAAAAACGGAACGTCGGCTTGTGTATTCTTTTGTCGGTTCTGTCGACTTTTCCGGTGTGCGGCGGATTCAACGGCAGAAATACAGAGAGTTTACACGCTGTTCATCGCTTTGCGTTGAACTGTTATTACCACTAACCAACATCATCATCAGGTTCATGACCTGAAGGAGTGATTGAGTTGAAGAGCCAATCCCGATTGCATCTCGACCCGAAGACCGGTCGTCATAGTTTTGCAACCATCAATGAGGTGGTCGAATATCCTGATCTGCTAAATGTGCAGATCGAATCATTCGAACACTTCCTGCAGGAGAAAACCGTACCGAGTAAGCGAAAGAACAGAGGACTGCAGCAGGTATTTCTCCAGAACTTTCCCATTACAGACACGCGTGAGAATTTCCTTCTGGAGTTCGTCGAATATTATGTAGAAAAACCGAAATATACCGTCCGTGAATGCCAGGAACGCGGTCTCACATTCGCTGTGCCGTTGAAAGCGAAATTGCGGCTGTCGCAAAAGGCGGAGAACGGCGAAGGATATACCGATACGATCGAAGATGTCGTCTACCTCGGCAATCTTCCGTATATGACCGACCGAGGAACATTCATTATCAACGGCGCCGAACGCGTCATTGTTAGCCAACTGCACCGTTCGCCGGGTGTGTTCTTTAGCGAATCAACCCATCCGAACGGAACGCCAATCTATTCCGCACGTATTATTCCGTTTCGCGGATCATGGGTGGAATTTGCGACGGATATCAACAATGTGATGTACGCGTACATCGACCGTAAAAAGAAATTCCCCGTTACAACGTTGTTGCGTGCGCTTGGATATTCGTCGGATGACGAGATCATGGAACTGTTTAATCTGGTGGAAGAAGTGAAGGTCGCCGATATCGATCTGAAGGACTATATCGGACGGATTATCTGCGGCGATGTTGTGGACAGGAAGACGGGCGAGATTATCATCAGCAAAGATACGCTGGTGACCGATGAGACCGTGAAGAAGATCAAGAAGTCGGAGATCAAAAAGATCCGTTTCCTGAAATCGGAAGAACCGGGCAACCGTTCTGTTATCGCGAACACCATCATGAAAGATG
Source organism: Bacteroidota bacterium (assembly GCA_041665225.1). Lineage (GTDB taxonomy): Bacteria > Bacteroidota > Ignavibacteria > UBA10030 > UBA8401 > UBA8401. The sequence goes on along the minus strand of JBAYJG010000220.1, from coordinate 3,319 downwards.
CAGTGCATAGTGAAGAGGATGCGCTGGAGACGATCTACCGCCAGCTGCGTTCCGGCGATGCACCGGATCTTGATACAGCAAAGAGTCTGATTGACAAATTGTTCTTCAATCCGAAACGGTACGATCTCGGCGATGTCGGCCGCCATCGTATCAACGCAAAATTGAAACTGGAAATCAGTGAAACTGTTACGACGCTGACCAAAGAAGATATCATTGCGATCATCCGGTATCTGCTCGATCTGAAACAAGGGAAAACATCGGTCGATGATATCGATCATCTTGGCAACCGCCGTATCCGAACAGTTGGTGAGCAGATCTCCGCACAGTTTAATATTGGTCTTGCGCGTATGACCCGCACGATCCGCGAGCGGTTGAACGTTCGCGATCAGGAAAAGATTGCTCCCGGCGATCTGGTGAATGCACGCACGATCACCAGCGTTATTAATACATTTTTCGGCACCAACCAGCTCTCGCAGTATATGGATCAGACGAATCCTCTTGCTGAGTTGACGAACAAGCGCCGTATGTCGGCTCTTGGACCGGGTGGTCTTACGCGTGAACGCGCAGGCTTCGAAGTTCGCGACGTGCACTATACACACTACGGCCGACTTTGCCCGATTGAAACACCGGAAGGTCCGAACATCGGTCTTATTTCGTCGCTTTCCATGCACGCGAAAGTGAATGAATACGGATTCCTTGAAACACCGTATCGTGTGGTGAAAAAAGGGAAAGTGACAGATGAGATTGAATTCCTGAATGCGGAAAAAGAAGACGAATTCACGATCGCACAGGCGAATGCTCCGATCGATGACAAAGGAAAGTTCCTGACGGAAAAAGTTCAGGGAAGAAAAGCGGGAGATTTCGTTGTACAGTCTCCTGATGATATGCAGTATATGGACGTTGCTCCGACGCAGATTGTCAGTGCGGCTGCTGCTCTGATCCCGTTCCTCGAACACGATGACGCGAACCGCGCATTGATGGGATCGAACATGCAACGTCAGGCAGTTCCTTTGCTTCGACCTCAGGCGCCGATCGTTGGCACTGGTTTGGAGCAGAAGATCGCCCGCGATTCACGCACGTGCGTCATTGCAGAACGAAACGGCGTAGTCGAAAACGTTTCCGGTGAGAAGATCACCGTATTGTATGATATCGATGAAGACAACGTCGAACAGCTTGTTAGCTTTGAAGATAAACGCCGCGTGGAATACCGCTTGGTGAAGTTCTTCCGCACCAACCAGGATACCGGATTAAATCAAAAACCGATTGTCGTCCCCGGACAGCGCTTCAAGAAAGGCGATGTGCTGGCAGACGGTTGCGCGACGGATCAGGGCGAACTTGCGCTTGGTCGGAACTTACTGGTCGCATTCATGCCGTGGCGCGGGTATAACTTCGAAGACGCTATTATCATGAACGAGCGCATCGTTGCAGAGGATGTCTTTACTTCGGTGCATATCGAAGAGTTCGAACTTCAGGTCCGCGACACAAAGCGTGGCGAGGAAGAACTCACACGCGAAATTCCGAACGTCAGCGAAGAAGCAACGAAGGATCTCGATGAGAATGGTATCATCCGCATCGGCGCAGAAGTAAAAGAGGGCGATATTTTGATCGGAAAGATTACGCCAAAAGGCGAAACTGATCCGACACCGGAAGAAAAATTGTTGAAAGCAATCTTCGGGGATAAGGCCGGCGATGTGAAGGATGCATCGTTGAAGGCGCCGCCAGGCATGAAAGGCATCGTCATTTCGACGAAACTGTTCAGCCGTAAGAAAAAAGATGCTGATACGAAAAAAGAAGATAAGAAGCGACTCGACCTGCTCGAGAAGATGCACAAGCAGAATGTCGATCAGCACTACGAGAAACTTGCCCGCAAATTGGGTCTGTTGCTCGACGGCGAAAAATCCGCCGGCGTTCGCAATGTGGACGGTGACATGGTGTTCCGCAGCGGTACACAGTTCAAAATGGAAACATTTGTCGGTTTCGATAAGCTGGATAAATTGGATCCGAAGAACGACTGGGTCGACGAAAAACGCAAGAATAATCTGATCGAGAAGATCTATCAGAATTACTTCGATACATTGAATCACATCGAAGAGGCGTTCAAGCATGAGAAGAACAAGATCACTATCGGCGATGAATTACCACCGGGAATTGTTCAGCTGGCAAAAGTGTACGTTGCAAAGAAACGCAAACTCTCCGTCGGCGATAAGATGGCCGGACGTCACGGTAATAAAGGTGTCGTTGCTGCCGTCGTTCCGTCAGAAGATATGCCGTTCCTGCCGGATGGCCGTTCGGTTGACATCGTGCTCAATCCGCTCGGTGTTCCGTCTCGTATGAACATCGGACAGTTGTTTGAAACAGCGCTTGGTTGGGCTGGGAAAGCACTCGGTATCAAGTATGCAACACCGATCTTCGACGGCGCAAGCTGGGAAGATGTCCAGGAAGAATTGAAGAAAGCGAACCTGAATGTCGATTCACGCAGCACACTGCTGGATGGTCGGACAGGCGAAACCTTCGATCAGCAAGTGACGGTTGGGCAAATCTATATGCTCAAACTGTCTCACTTGGTGGACGATAAAATCCACGCCAGGTCGATCGGACCGTACTCGTTGATTACACAGCAGCCGCTCGGCGGAAAAGCGCAGTTCGGCGGTCAGCGGTTCGGAGAAATGGAAGTCTGGGCGTTGCAGGCATACGGTGCTGCACATGTACTGCAGGAGATCCTGACGGTGAAATCCGATGACGTGATGGGCCGCGCAAAAGTGTATGAAGCAATCGTAAAGGGCGACAACCAGCCGGAAGCGAATATCCCGGAATCGTTCAATGTGCTCGTACGCGAATTGCAGGGCCTCGGTCTTGAAGTTAAAATTGATTAAGTAATGTATTGATGAACGGAATGTTCCGTTCATCAACGATCATATAATGGAGAGTAGAATCTATGTTCCGCTCAAGTGAAAGCAAGGCAACCAAATTATTTTCCCGCATCAGCATCAGTCTGGCATCTTCCGATGCTATCCTGACCCGATCGTACGGCGAAGTGACCAAGCCGGAAACGATCAACTATCGTTCGTTCCGTCCGGAACGCGATGGTTTATTCTGCGAACGCATTTTTGGTCCCACTCGCGATTGGGAATGTTATTGCGGTAAATACAAACGCATACGGTATAAAGGCATCATCTGCGACCGCTGCGGTGTTGAAGTTACCCAGAAAAGCGTCCGCCGCGAACGGATGGGGCACATCGCATTAGCTGTACCGATTGTGCACATTTGGTATTTCCGTTCACTGCCGAGCAAGATCAGCTACATTCTCGGTATCAGCAAT
>JBAYJG010000219.1:0-5586 GCA_041665225.1 Bacteroidota bacterium | reverse complement strand
GATAGTTCTATTGCACCAAGTGTGGTCACACTCCGTGCGATCACCGCATCTTCTTTTTCATTCCATGTTATCTCCTGCGTCTGACTGATCTGTTCTGCAAATGCTTCGCGTATCTCCTGTTCGGTAATCGATTCTGCCAGGAATATTTTTACATCACTCCCTGCTCCATCAACATCACCGACAGCAAGATATTCTTCCTTTTCCAGAATACTCCCTTTGGGCAGCGCTGCGATAGCATTGCCGGAGAGTTGATATTTCCCGCCTGATTTTCGTTTCGCCACGCGCTCAGGGTAGGCTAAAGCAAGCAGCAGTCCCAACTTCTCTTCAGACCTGACATTGTCTTCGCTATTTTTTTTAAGGGTATTGCTGCGGGCAGGAATAGTAATTTTTTCTATTAGCCGCTTCAGTCGTGCAGACTGTTCACGCATCTTCTGAAGAACATTACGCTGAATAGAACCCCCTTCTTTCACAGCAGTATATCGTGAATAGAGATCAACGTCCGAATTTGATTTCCCTCTAAAGATATCCCGCTCGTCTAATAAGGATGCAACTTCACAAGCCAGATTTCCTAAGTCCATCGCCTTACCTTGTAATAGCATATGGGCAAAACGCGGATGAACAGGAAGCACCGACATGAGCTTCCCGTGACTGGTCAAATTTTTATTTCTATCAAGTGCTCCAAGATACTGAAGCAATTCCCTTGCTTGTGTGAGATTAGATTTCGACGGCCGATCCAGAAACCGGAGAGTGTTTCCTTCGCCATCCCCCCACACTGCAAGTTCCATCGCAAGTGGCGCAAGATCGGCGTCTGTAATCTCCGGCTTAGAAAATTTTGGGAGCAATGCATGCTGCGTTTCACTCCACAGGCGGTAACAAACACCTGAAGCTTGGCGGCCAGCGCGTCCTTTTCGTTGTTCCGCGGAAGCCTGAGAAACGGGCACTGTCACCAGTCCGGACATTCCTTTGCGAGCATCGAATTTTGATATCCGCATCAAACCTGCGTCAATCACAATACGGACGCCGTCGATAGTAAGACTGGTTTCCGCAATATTGGTTGAGAGGATGATTTTTCTTCGTCCATACGCTGCCGGAACAAGTGCGGCACGTTGTTGAGCAGCTGATGTATCACCGAACAATGTATGAACTGCAACTGTATCCGAAAGTTCTTTCTTTTGCAGCAATAATTCCACTGCGCGAATTTCTCTTTGCCCGGGAAGAAAAACAAGAATATCTCCCTGATGTTCCCGAAGCGCCGTTTTTACCGTTTGTGCGACAAGCGGTTCAATGAATCCCCGTTCCGGTGGAGGAATATGCTTCACCTCAACAGGATAGGCTCTGCCAACGCTCGTAACAACAGGCGCATTTTCCATCAGCGCTGAAACTGCGGAGGCATCGATCGTTGCAGACATCACCAACAGTTTCAGATCAGGCCGGAGATGTTCCTGAACATCAAGCGCTAATGCAAGACCGAGATCGGCATGGATGGAGCGTTCATGAAATTCGTCAAAAATGATGAGCCCGGTTTCCGGCAGTGATGCATCTTCCTGCAACATCCGCGTCAAAACACCTTCCGTTACCACTTCCAGCCGGGTTGATTTCCCGATCCTGCTCTCCCCGCGGATACGATATCCTATTGTTTCACCTGCCGACTGTCCCAATTGCTCCGCCATGTATTCCGCCGAACGGATAGCTGCAAGCCTGCGCGGCTCGAGCATGACGATCTTTTTTCCCCACAACCACTCTTCTTCCAATAATGAGAGCGGAACACGAGTCGTTTTACCGGCTCCTGGTTCGGCTGTGAGAATACAGTTCCTGTTGTTTGCAATAACAGATTTGAGCGAATCAAGAACGGTATCAATCGGAAGGGTTGCCACTTAGCGTACCGTGTAGTTCATGGATCGTAGTTTTTCTTTCACTTTTTGGACCTGATCACCCTGAATTTCGATCTGTCCTTCTTTTACCGTCCCCCCGGCACCGCAAAACTGTTTCAACGTTCGCGCAATTGTTTCCAATGTTTGCGGATTGTGCTGCAGACCGGCAATGATTGTCACGATTTTTCCTTTCCGGCCGTTTGTGTCCAAAAACACCTTTACCGTTTTTCCTTTGCCGTCATGTGTATTCACAGGTGGTGAGACAGAAAGCGATTCGTGTTTCTTCCGTTCGTTTTCCGGCAATAATTGGGAGAGATCAGAGAGCGATTGTAATTTCATAGTGTAGGAAAGTAAATGATCATACCAAATATCGATAGAATTCGTGAATTATAAAAATAGTGAATCCCGCAATTAGCGGGATTCACTGACTACTTTTGAAAACAGAAGTTGTGTTGCTTTTCAGACGCTTATTCCATCCTTTTGATGATGTTCTTGTTTTGGTGATTGACAATCTCTTTTCCTTCGGCAGTAAACAAGTAGTCGATCCTTTCCTTATAAAATTCGGTGATCTTTCCGCGGACCATCTTTAACGTACTGTTGAGAAAATGATTTTGTTCGGAAAATCCTTCGCCCAGAACGCCGATTGCAGCCGGAAGCCATCGTTCCGGAAATTCACCGGCAAAGCGTCCGCCAGTTTTGTATTCCTTCACCTCAGCATCAAGCAAAGCAAGTGCAGCCTGTTGTCCCTGTTCTGTGTGCGGCGTGAGTCCGCGGTCTTTCAAATAGGTGAGCATCCTTTCCTTATTTGGTACGATCAATCCAACGGTATAGGGTGACTGATTATTATACAACATTACCTGTTCGATGTAAGGAGAATTTCCGACAAACGCTTCTTCAATACCTTCAGGGCTGTATTTCTCGCCATCATGTCCTATCAACAAACTCTTTTCACGTCCAAGGACGTACAAAAAATTATCTTCGTCAAGATACCCAAGGTCTCCGGTGAACAGCCAGCCTTCTCGGATAGTCTGACGTGTTGCAGTTTCATTTTTCCAATATCCGGCCATTACGTTCTCACCCCGGATCACGATCTCACCTTTCTCACCCACCGGCAGGGCATTCCCGGCAGCATCACAGATCTTCACTTCCAAGTTCGGGACAATGCTTCCGGACGAGCCGAGTTTATGTCGTTTCGGAACATTGGCGGAAATGATCGGCGACGCTTCCGTTAATCCATATCCCTGAAACATAGGAATGCCGATTGCATAAAAGAATCGCTGCAGTTCAATGTCCAGCAACGCGCCGCCGCCGATGAAGAACTGCAGTCTCCCGCCGAAACTTTCACGAATTTTCTTCAGCAATAGAAAATCAAGAAACCGATATAGCAGCTTCTCCCAGAGTGTGCCGTTTTTCCCCTTGTCCCATCCTATGCCGTTGATCTTGTACCCCAACTGTACAGCACGCTGAAATAACGAATCGATCTTCTCTCCCTTTTCCTTAATCCCTTTTTCTATATTCTTTTTGAAATTCTTTGCAAGGGCCGGGACGCTCAATAAAAATGTCGGCCGCGATTCGCGGATATTCACCGGTACGTTCTTCAACGTTTCCAACGGGGATTTCCCAACCTGGACCGAGGCCATGCTCGCGCCATTCTTCATTAACGTATAGATCCCGGCAGTGTGCGCAAAACAATGGTCCCATGGAAGAATCAACAATGAACAATACTCCTGCGGAATCGGCAGCAACTCTGATGCCTGTTCAACATTCGCAGTATAGTTCCTATGTGTCAGAATAATCCCTTTGGGATCGGCAGTTGTTCCGGACGTGTAGCAAATATTTGCCGCATCCTGTTCTGCAACGGATTGCCACCGTTCGGTGACTGCGTCGCCATTTGCTTTGATATACGCGGAACCATTCTCCAATAACGAAGAGAAGATGAGTTCCTCGTCATTTTGCGGTGTTCCATCCAACAAAATTATTTTTTCCAATTCCGGAAGATCGTTCTTGATGGCACGGATCTTATGGACATGACCGCCGGAAACGACGGCCATCCGCGCTCCGGAATGCAGCAACCTGAATTTCAGATCGGAAAGTTCATCAACTTTGACGGAAATAGGGACATTGATAGCGCCGGCATACAGCATGCCGACTTCAGCAATCACCCAATCGTTTCTCCCTTCCGCGATCAATGCAATGCGGTCACCTTTCCGAATACCCATGCTTATCAGTCCTGCAGCGCAGTGCAGGACTTTTTCCCGCGCTTGAAGATAGGTGAAACCGAGATAGACATCGGTTCGTTTTTCCCACAAGAGTGTATTGTTCGGATATTTTTCACAGCTCGTTTCGAACAAATATGGAATCGTACGCTGGTTAGAGTTTTTCATAGGATGTACAAATAGTAATTAGAGACTTCTGAACAATCTTCCGTTAGTGTCATTCCGAGGAGCGCCCGCCTGACCGAAGCATTCGGGCAGGGAGCGACGAATCCCGAAGGGATCCCTTCGGGAGAATCTCGCTTTTCACAAAAAATCTAGCATGAGATTTCTCACATCGCTGAACACAAACAATACGAGGCTCGTTCGAAATGACAATGTACAACCAATCTTTCAGAAGTCTCGGTTATATACTTTTGCTTTATGTACCGAGATTTTGGAGGAAAAGCAACGCAGGAATCTGAGCATAGAAAGATCTGTTACTTTACTGATACCTTCGATTGAGTTTCGAGCGGTTCATTGAATCGCCGCGGGAAGATCATTTTATGCACAGGATGTGTTATCGACAGCACGGGCACCATGACACGCCGCACCACTTCTTCCGTCGTATTCCCAATCTGCGTTCTGCGCATCCCACGAGCGCCATGGGTTCCCATCACGATCATATCCGCTTTCCGGTCTTCTGCAACGGTGGCAATTGAATTGTCCGGCTCAATATCGCGCGTGACGAATTGTTCCACTTCAATTGACGAGGCGCGTTCATCATACATACTCAGGTCCGGGAAACGGAGCCGCGAAAGATATTCTTCAGAAACAGATAGATCGGTAATATGCAGCAGAAGTAGTTTCGCATGAAAGGCAATTGCAAAGGCAATAGCATACGGGATGGAATAATTGCTGTATTCCGAAAAATCAGTCGGGACAAGGATAGTCTTGAGCTCGTGAAGCGGATTATCATGGTCCGGTCTAAGCGTTACCACAGGAACTCTACATAATCGAACTACTCGTTCCGCAGTCCGTCCGATTAGATGCGGCGTCGAATTTCCAATGCCGAGCACGGAGATGAAAACGGCAGAGTACTCCCCTTTCTCCGCTTCAAGGACAATCTCTTTATATGCTGCACCGAATCGCACGATTGTTTTTACTCTGTCCTTATCGATAGAGAGAGCGGCAATGATCTTCTGAAATTGTTCTGCGGCAAAAGCGGTACTGTGATCGCGATGTTTCTGTTGTGCGGTGGACTTACAGCCATACGCACCGAACGGCATCTGCTCGTATTCATCAACAAACAACAATGTCAACGTTGCCTTATAGTGTTTGATAAATAAGAGCGCATAGCGGATAGCATCGATCGAAGTTTCGGAAAAATCGGTGGGACAGAGGATGTTCCGGATCTTATACATGACAATTACCTCTTACATCGTAGTATGGCAAGGGTGACATTCGTATTCATAGCGATTATCACTGTTGTCAACGTACATAAAACTGTTTCGAGAAACAAT
>JBAYJG010000218.1:0-5600 GCA_041665225.1 Bacteroidota bacterium | reverse complement strand
TCACACATTCAATGCCCAAGTGAGTGATTACGATTTGCGTGAAACGTATCTTGCGCAATTCAAAAAATGTGTGCTGGAAGGAAATGCCTACTCTATTATGTGTGCCTATAATAGAGTACGTGGTGAAGGATGCTGCGGCAGTCATTTGCTTGAACAAAAAATTCTGCGCGATGAATGGGGATTTAAGGGGTTAATTGTTTCGGATTGCTGGGCAGTTCCCGATATGTATAATTATCACAAGATAGTGAATTCTATGGAAGAAGCCGCATCCATTGCAGTGCGTGCAGGAACAGATCTTGAATGCGGAAATTCATATCCAACACTAGTGAAAGCAGTGAAGAATGGTTTGATCACAGAGGCGGAAATCGATATATCATTGCGAAGAGTGCTTGAAGCACGAATGAGGCTTGGCATGTTCGATCCGCCTTCGATAGTACCATATTCGAAATTGAATGACTATGATACAAAAGAGAATCAATGGACTGCGCTCGAGGCAGTGAGAAAATCCATTGTTCTTTTGAAGAACAAAGAAAATGTCCTCCCATTGAGCAAGAGAATAAAAACTGTCGCTGTTCTTGGTCCGAATGCAAATGATGTTGAAGTGCTGCTTGGAAATTATAATGGTTTCCCTTCGCATCCGGTAACACCGCTGCAAGGAATAAAAGATAAATTAAAAAATGCGAACGTTCTCTATGAACGCGGATGCGATCTTGCAGAACATGCTCCAACGTTTGAAGTAATTGATGAATCACTGTTTTATACTTCAATTGAAAAAATACAAAAAGGTTTGGTTGGGGAATATTTCGATAACAAAAATTTTACCGGTAAACCGATCTTTACAAAAATTGATAAGAAGATTGATGCTGCGTGGTGGGATGGCTCACCAGATAAACGAATTGCGCCGGATAGTTTTGGTGTTCGATGGAGCGGTGTTCTCGTCCCGAAAAAATCCGGTAAGTATGCGCTTGGCGGATACGGTTTTAATGGGTTCAGAATTTATCTTGAAGATACATTGCTCGTAAAGTTTGACGGCGAGTTTGATCCCGTAAAAACATACGATACGCTCGACTTGAGTGCCGGGAAGACATACAAAATTAAAGTTGAATTCTACAAGAAATTGCGATATGCGTTCATGCAATTGATCTGGTCTGTGCCGGATGAAGATCTTGAACAGCGTGCAATCAGTGCCGCAAAAAAATCGGATGTGGTCGTGATGGTCATGGGACTATCTCCGCGGCTTGAAGGAGAAGAAATGAAAGTTGAGTTGGAAGGATTTACGAGAGGCGATAGGACAACACTCGATTTGCCCAAGATGCAATCTGAATTTATCAAAAAGATTCATTCACTTGGCAAGCCTGTTGTTTTGATTTTACTCAACGGCAGTGCTGTTTCTGTGAATTGGGAAAACGAAAATCTTTCTGCAATCGTCGAAGCGTGGTACCCAGGGCAATCTGCCGGAACGGCAATTGCTGATATTCTTTTTGGCGATTGCAATCCTTCGGGAAGATTGCCAGTCACATTTTACAAATCAGTTGAACAACTTCCCCCGTTCATTGATTACACGATGAAAGGGAGAACGTACCGTTACTTCACAGAGGAGCCGCTCTATCCGTTTGGCTATGGATTAAGTTATACGACATTTGCGTATAAGAATTTACAGATAGAGAAGTCTAAGATCACTCCCAGTGATTCAACGATGGTTTCTGCTGAAGTAACTAACACAGGGAAGATTGCGGGGGAGGAAGTCGTGCAGTTATATGTTAAAGCAGAAAAAGATACTCTTGCAGTGAAAACATTAAAGGGATTTCAGCGTGTAACCCTTCAGCCGAACGAAACAAAGAAAGCGACATTCAAACTATCGAAGGCCGAGCTTGAACGATGGATTGATGGAAAAGGATTTTCTGTAGAGCCGGATACATACACAATGATGATCGGTTCGTCTTCTGCGGAAAAGGATTTGCACACCATACGACTTGTAGTGAAGTAAATACACTATTCCTATCTAAAGAGATCGTTACGATGAAGCAATTTGTAATTCTTTCAATATTTCTTGTCATACTCTCTCTTGCTGCCCGCACAGAAGAAGTAAAACCTGCACTCATTCCATTGCCTAAGACTGTTGAATGGACTCAAGAACAATTTACGCTTTCAAGTAAAACAGTTATTGTGGATTCAACAACATCACTTTCAGTATATCTGCAAAACCAAATACATCATTTTACAGGTTTTCAATTGCAGATACATCAGGCATTCACTGCGCAGCAATCAATAGTGTTGAAGATAGACAAACAGTTTGCTCCCGCAGAAAAGGAGGCATACACCCTTCGAGTGACAAAAAACCAGATTGAAATCGTAGGGGCTGAAACGGAAGGCGTTTTTAGAGGTATGCAAACACTCTTTCAGCTTATTCCTGCTTCCGAAAAAACAAAAAAGAACAAGTCGAATGTTGGAATTCCCGGTTGCATTATCAGCGATCGGCCAAGCTTCCTTTGGCGAGGATTGAATTTGGATTGCAGTCGTCATTTTATGTCGAAAGATTTTATCAAACGGTACATTGATATTCTTGCGTATTACAAAATGAATGTGTTGCATTGGCATGTCACCGATGATCAGGGGTGGCGAATTGAAATAAAAAAGTACCCGAAGCTGACTGAAGTTGGAGCATGGAGAAAAGAAGCTGACGGTTCATCATACGGCGGTTTTTACACGCAACAAGATATCAAAGAAATAGTTGCATATGCACAAAGTCGATTCATTACAGTCGTTCCCGAAATAGAAATGCCGGGGCATTCGACCGCATCACTTGCATCGTATCCTGAAAATTCCTGCACAGGTGGACCGTTTGACGTGACAAATATCTGGGGTGTTCACAAAGATATTTATTGTGCGGGAAGAGATTCGACATTTGAATTTCTTCAGAACATTCTCGACGAAGTGATGGCCTTATTTCCGGGAAAATATATTCACATCGGCGGTGATGAAGCACCGAACGATCGCTGGAAAAATTGTCCGAAGTGTCAGGAAAGGATTACAGCGGAAGGCTTGAAAGACGAGCACGAATTGCAAAGTTACTTCATCAAACGCATTTCAAAATATCTTCAATCAAAAGGAAGAGAAATTATCGGCTGGGATGAGATTTTGCAGGGTGGACTTGCCCCGGGTGCAATTGTGCAGTCGTGGCAGAGTTTTCAGGGAGCAGTAGAGGCGGCAAAGCTAGAACATTACACAATTTGTTCTCCCGCATCGCATACATATTTGGATTCGGATCCGGATGCGATTGATCTTCGGATTGCCTATTCTTTTCATCCAGTTCCGGACGGATTAACTGTTAGTGAACAAAAATTTGTATTAGGCGGTGAGGCAAGTTTGTGGACGGAACAGGCTCCGCAAGAAACAGTTGACAGACAACTATTTCCCCGCATTCTTGCTCTCACCGACATTTTCTGGAACAATCCGTTGCAGCGAAATTATGATGAATTTTATGCGCGAGTGCAGCAGACCTATGATGATCTTACTGCTCTTGGGATTCACTATGGTCGTGAAACAAAAATCTTTACCCCTTCCATTTCATTTGATTCTATGCAGAAGGAATTCATTGTTTCGTTTCTTCAAGGGCAGCAAGGAGTTGATATACGCTATACAACAGACAACAATCAACCGACAGAAAAATCCGCGTTATATCTGCATCCGTTGAAAATACGTAAAACGACAACTCTTACTGTGGCTGCATTTAATAATGACGTATTTCTTGGAAAACAATATACCCTTTCTTTTGCGTTTCACAAAGCATTGAATGCAAGAATCATAGTGAAAAATCCGTACGACGAGCGATATAGAGCAGGCGGCGAAGATGGATTAATTGATGGTGTGCGAGGCACAAATAATTTCAAGGATGGAAGTTGGCAGGGATACGAAGGAGTAGATTTTGAATGTAGTATTGATCTTGGTTCTGTAAAAGAAATATCAAAAGTAATCCCTCGCTTTTTGTCGAATACAAGCTCATGGATATTTCTGCCAGTGAAAATTGAGATTGCAATTTCACATGATAGTACTACTTTCACCGACAGTAAAACCATCCTGAATGACGCTCCTCAAAAAAATTCCGACATCGTGGTAAAAGATTTTACAGCCGACTTTGGAAAACAAAGAGCGCGCTATATAAAAGTGAAAGCAGAGAGTGTGAAAAAATGTCCCGAATGGCATCCCGGTTCCGGTGGTCCGGCGTGGTTGTTTCTTGATGAAATTGTAGTTGAGTAACCTACTATTCTGAGATGAGTATGAAATTACGATTACTATTGTACCTGTGTGCATTTTCCATTTTTATTAGATCCACAAATGCACAAGATCAGATCCAACTTGGTGGCACATGGCAATTTGCAATTGACTCGCTTGACCATGGAATTGAAGAACAGTGGTTCGCAAAAAATATGAAAGAAACCGTGATACTTCCCGGCTCGATGACTGAAAACAGGAAAGGGAATGAAATCACTATTTCGACGCACTGGACTGGAGATATTCTGGATTCATCGTACTTCAAATTACCGCAGTATGAAAAGTACCGTCAGTCAGAAAATATCAAAGTTCCGTTCTGGCTTCAGCCGGAAAAATATTATGTTGGTGCTGCATGGTACAGAAAGGTAATCAACATTCCTTCTGACTGGAAGGGAAAATCAATTGAGCTATTTTTCGAACGCTGTCACTGGCAATCATCTGTATGGATTGATGCCGAATGTATTGGAATTCAAAACGCATTAGGCGCACCGCATATGTATGATCTCACCGCAAAACTCTCTCCCGGGAAACACTCTATCACTGTTTGTATCGACAACAGGATCAAGGAGATCAATCCCGGCGTTAATTCCTCCAGTCTGACGGATCATTCGCAAACAAATTGGAATGGAATTGTGGGGAAGATGTACTTGAAAGCGTCAAACGCAGTCAACATCACTTCAATGAAGCTCTTCCCTGATATTTATCAAAAGAAAGTTTCAATTACGTTACAAATTGAAAATCGAACTGAACAGAATCAAAAAGTAGATCTTTCCGCACAAGCGGTTCTTCAACAAAAAAGCCTTCTAAAGCAAAGCAAACACATTGAGTTGCAACCGGGATCCAATGAAGTATCGCTCGAATACGAAATGGGGAACGATGCGTTGCTGTGGGATGAATTTTCACCGAATCTTTATTCGATGAAATGTGAAATCTCAAACAAACATTTTCGGGATGAAAAAGAAGAAGCGTTTGGTCTGAGAAAAATTGCAACGAAGAAAACTCAATTCACCATCAATGATAGATTGATGTATTTGCGTGGAACGTTAGAATGTGCCGTCTTTCCAAAAACAGGATATCCGCCGACTGATGAGAAAGAATGGACGCGAATATTGAAAGTCTGTAAGGCATATGGATTAAATCATATGCGATTTCATTCGTGGTGTCCTCCCGAAGCGGCGTTTAGTGCAGCGGATAGAATAGGAATGTATTTGTATGTGGAATGTTCGTCGTGGGCAAATCAAGGCGCAACGATTGGCGATGGGAAGCCGATTGACAAATATATGTATGATGAGAGCGATCGAATCATCAATGCCTACGGTAACCATCCG
>JBAYJG010000217.1:0-5612 GCA_041665225.1 Bacteroidota bacterium | reverse complement strand
CGGACGGCAAAGTTCAACGTTATGGTACCGCGGGATGGTTTATGTGCTTTCGTCCTTTCTTCAGGAATCTGTATCCCGTGATCAATACAATTTCTCAACAGGTGTATCAACGGATCTTTCAATTCTTCCAGTATCCGTTTATCCACTTCAATCTCTTTTCCATGAATGATCAATTCCACTTCTTTTCCCTGCGTGCGGGCGAGGTCGCGGACGAGCCTTGGGAATACTTCAAGCATTGTGGCAACGGGAAGCATCAATACTTTTTTCACCGAATCCACATGATCATCGATCATTCTGCCGAGTGAACGTTGATCACTTTCGATTGCATGTGTCACTTCACCAATGGTTCGCTCCGTTTCATCCAATTTTTCTTTCGTCCATATCAGCAATTCCTTTACCTGTGCCCGGTCGTCCCCAGAACGGCGCGATCCGTATTTTCGTAGTTCACTTTTCCATGTCCCGACAAACAGAGTGATATTTTTAAGATCAATCGTCCTTTGAACTGACGCAATTTTTGACTGTATCATTTGTTCGGCCTGCAAGAACAGCATGTCCAATTTTGCTGTTTGTATCCTGACCGTTTCCGACTGCACCAACTTTTCATCTGCTGTTACAGCACGAGCAGTTTCTCCCCTGCCTGATCGTTCTCCTTCCGCATGCACCTCCGATAATCCCTTCGCATTTGCGGGTGTTTGGATTAAAGATTCATGAAGTTCTGCCGATGATTCATCCTTGGGTCCGTCCAGAATATTTCTCTCTGATATTGACCGCAACAATGCGGCGAGTTCCTTTTGAGCAGCCGAATTCATTGATGCTGGACTGGAAATCATTTTGGAAACTGCGTCAACGGCGTTGTGTAGTTGATCAAAGTGACCTGCAGAGAGTGTGAGTGTTCCGTTCTTTACCTGTGCAAATGTGCTTTCCAGAATCTGACAAACAGTTTCAATATCATTTCTGTTAACGGATCGTGCAGCACCTTTAAGACTGTGCACCTCACGATAAATCGTTTCGATCAACGGCAACGAAAACTGTGCATCAGTATTCTTTTCCATTTCAAGCAAACCGGATGAGAGAACATTTACATGCTCTACCGCTTCGGCGTGGAATATTTCTTGCAGCCGTTGTAAGAACTCTTCTTCTTTTTTTTCCATCGGGACAAGTACCGAGTTAAATTTTATACTGTTCAACCAACTGTAGTAATTTCAACCCAAGATCATTAATATCCTTTGCGGCATTTCCTGTTTGCTTCATACTAACCGCATTCGCCGTTCCGGCCTGATTAATGCTTTTCATCGCTAAACCGATCTGATCCATCCCCACAACCTGTTGTTGACTCGACGCAACAATTTGCGATGCCGCTTCTACCGCATTGCTGCTGCTTTCCGCAAGATTTTTAATCGCCTCGCCGGCCTGGGTCGATTGCTTCACACCGTTCTCCACCGCTTTGCTGGTTTGTTCCGTAGCCATCACTGCGGCATTCGTGGCTTTCTGAATATCGCTTAAAATATTCCTGACCTGGATTGTGGCCTGTTTTGACTGCTGTGCTAGATTTTTAATTTCCTGAGCAACCACGGCAAATCCCTTCCCTTGTTCACCCGCCTTTGCTGCTTCGATCGCGGCGTTGACAGCAAGTAAATTCGATTGATCGGCAACATCGGTGACCGTCGCAATTATTCCGCCGATTTGCTGGCTCTGTTCGCTTAAGCGGACGATGGTATTGGCTACGGTTTCCATTTGATTTTGAATAGCATCCATTCCACTCACTGTCTCTCCAACCGCTTTTTGGCCGCTTTGCGATACATGTGCAACCTGCCGGGCATTTTCCGAAACACGGCTTGCTTTTTGACTGGAGAGCTGTGCTGCTTGCCGGACCGCTTCCACTGTCGTGGTCGTTTCATTGATCGCTGTCGCTGTTTGTGCTATTCCGGAAGCCACTTGTGCAGTCGCCGCCAGAATCTGGGTGGAGGAAACAGTTAGGACATTCACTGTTTTTTTAATTTCCTTCAGCACGTTGGACAGGTCGGTGTTTGTGATTATTAATTCCGCAGCCCGTTTTTCTTTCTCCATGTTCTGAAATGCGAGCTCCTTGTTGGCAACGATAAGTTCTGCCGCTCGTTTTTCCTTCTCTTCATTCTGGAATGCGAGCTCTTTGTTGGCGATGATGAGCTCCGCCGCACGTTTTTCCTTCTCTTCATTTTGGAAGATGAGCTCTTTGTTGGCAATAATGAGCTCTGCAGCACGTTTTTCCTTCTCTTCATTTTGAAAGATGAGCTCTTTGTTGGCGATAATGAGCTCTGCAGCACGTTTTTCCTTCTCTTCATTTTGAAAGATGAGCTCTTTGTTGGCGATAATGAGCTCTGCCGCGCGTTTTTCCTTCTCTTCATTTTGAAAGATGAGCTCTTTGTTAGCGATGATGAGTTCTGCCGCACGTTTTTCTTTTTCTGCATTCTGGAAAGCGAGCTCTTTGTTCGCAATGACCAACTCGGCTGCCCGTTTTTCTTTTTCTGCATTCTGGAATGCAAGCTCTTTGTTCGCAATGATAAGCTCTGCTGCGCGTTGTTTTTTCTCTTTATTTTGGAAGGCAAGTTCCTTGGTCGCTATGATTACCTCGGCCGCCCGTTGTTCCTTCTCTTCATTTTGGAATGCCAGCCGTTTATTTGCATTGAGCAATTCCGTCGAACGCTTTTTATTCCTCTGTTGACCATTGATCTTTTTCATCAGTTCACCTTTTATCGTTGCTGTTCATTTTAACAATTTCGTTTACGATAATACTTTCATCATTCAATATACTTTCCGCATCGAGTATCACGATATGTTCTTTGGTAACACCTTTCAGGTACTTTTCCCCGATGACAACGGCGGCCGACGGAACTGTCAGGATATCCTTGGGAGCGACCGTTCGTGTTCCTTCGACGATATCAGCAAGGATTCCAAATTCCATTCTTTCATTGTTTAAGATTATTACTTTGTTAAGTTCTCCCAGGCCTTTATCCGGTAGATGGAAGAATTTTTTGAGGTCAATCACCGAAACGATCTGCCCCCGGACATTCATAATGCCGCTGACAAATATCGGTGTACCGGGGAGGGTTGTAATGGCTTTGAGAGGATATACTTCGCGGACAAAAGATGACTCGATACCATATGTTTCATGTGCCAGCCGGAACACAATAATCTCTATGCACCCTTCTGACTCAGTATCGTTTTTATCCGGTGCCGCAAGTATATACGCCCTTTTTTTCAGGAGAAAGCGATTTTCTTCCAGCGGCATTGACTCATGATGGTCAATAACTTCCTGCATTGCCGCCATTTTGTTTTTGATCTTTCCCCAATCAATTGTTGTACTCTTCGTTTGATCAGGAGTACTGTATTTTGCCTTCATATTCACTCCCGAGTAAAGGTTGGTATCATGAGTATCTCTTTGAGCCTGCCGGCAGTGAGACCTTCAGATTCATACAGGATTTCATCCTGACTGCACGTCTTTAAGATACTCAAGACATTTTCGGTGCACTTGGTTGCACTTTTGCGATTTCCGAGACGCTGATAGATCTTCCCTAAGGAATAGTAAGCGAGCACAAAATTTGGATCTAAATATATCGCGCGTTTCAATACACTCATTGCTTCCTTTAACTGTTGGTCTTCCTGGAGAAGTGTAGCGTACAGGTATTGCAGACGGGGATTAAGCCTGTCCGCTTCTATCGCTATGTTGCAGGCATGCAGTGCTTTTTCCAACAATCCTTGGTTTGCATACGCCCGAATCAACAACATCCGCTCATCCGGAGTAATCTCGCCGGGGTGCAACTGTGAAATGACTTCCGGATAATTGCCCTGCACATATGATGCTACCGCCTTGTCATATCGTGAATCTTTTTTTTCCATGCTCTGTATTGCTGAAAGAGTGCCATTACCGGATTTCTGATGTTGCGGGAATACTACTTTGCCAGAATGAACGGGATCCAACGGCCACATATTTTCAATCAACAATGGATCAAAGATAGCGGCTTGAACATGCGTCGGTATTTTTTGCATCTTCAATTGCTTCTGATACAATACCATCTCCGGGTAGTTCACTGCGTCAAATTGAGACAGACTCTGAAGAGAAAGTTCATTTGCAGAAACAACCAGGTAACCGCCCGGGAGGAGCGAGTTGAACAATCCCCGTACGACCTGGGAACGCCTGTTCTCAGTAAAATACATCAGGACATTTCTGCAATAGATTATGTCCATTGCATTCGTATCATTGAGCATCGACGGATAGATATTTTCAACTAAATTCAGGTACTGAAATGACACCATGCGTTTGATCTCGGGAACAATCTCGTAGGTATCTTGCCCTTTCAGCGTGAAGTACTTTTCCTTCAACCATTCTGGTGAACTACGAAATGAACGCTCGCCATACAGTCCGGCTTCTGCTCTGTGCACCATTTGCGGACTGATATCCGTTGCGAGCAGTGTAATATTCCAAACATCCGGCTCCGGAATCGCTCGATGGAGAGCCATTGCCAGAGAATACGGTTCCTCACCCGTAGAACAACCGGCACTCCATATTCGAATCCTTTTTTCTTTTTGCCGAGAAGAAATCAGCTCGGGCAGGATATATTGTTCTAGTGCTGCGAATGCTGCCGGCTCCCTCCAAAAATATGTTTCATGCACCATCAGATGTGCCGTTAGTGCATCTATCTCCACTTTTTTTAAAGGCGTAGAAACGATGTGTTGAACAAACCGCTGAACGTCCGTATATCCAAACTCAAGTGCTGCTGCTGTAATTGCTCGTTCCAGCTCGTTCCACCGTTCTTCTGGATATTGCAGGCCAAGTGTATCGGCAATGAACTCTCGGACGCGAAGCAATATCTGTTCCGGTAGAGGACGGGTCATAGAGCATCTCCAGAAAGCGCTTCCTCCAGTATATGTTCTTCTTCCATCGAGAGAAACTGTTCCAGGTCGGTGATCAGGACGATTGAATGATCGATGGATGTGAGTCCGGACAAGTAGACTGTGGCGGGGAGAGACTCTTTTGAATTGACAACGCGGTACTGTTCAAGCGTATGCACACCGTTGACCGAATCCACGGCAAGCACAACGCGCCGTTGCGACGAACGGGCAATAATAAATTGGTCTTCCAATCGTACGTTCCGCTTGGTTAGTCGGAACAGAGACCGGACATCGATGACGGGAAGGAACTCCCCGTGATAATTGATCACGCCGGATATCGCTGCGGGCGATTTCGGCAAAGGCGTTATTTCTACGGCACGCACCACTCTCAGCACATTGGAGACATCCAATGCATATTGCAATTCATCCAGACTGAACACCACAATATTCAGTTGGACACTATTCTTGGGATCATCCACCACATTTTCCTGTTATTGAAATTGAACCGTGCAACCACACAGGGAAAAACTCCTTGTATTCATACTGCGATTCTATCCTGTTTTCTCTCTCAGTGCTTCTTCTGTTCTCTTGCGAATGGCGATCTCAGTCGATAGCTCAGTAGTTTTTTTCGCAACAACTTCCGCCAAAGTTTCATCTGCTATTCCGGTACGTTCTTTTGACATCACGTCCATGCCAGACAATAGCAACAAAAATATGACGATCCGGAGTTTCATCGTTCTCGT
>JBAYJG010000216.1:0-5683 GCA_041665225.1 Bacteroidota bacterium | reverse complement strand
TGCGCCGATATTTATACCGTTGCGGTCTGCATCCGGCAGCAGCGGTTCAGTGTAATGATCGGTGACCGGGTTGTTGTCAAACAGGTAGCCGAAACGGATTTGAAGGGCGTCCATCGTGTATTCACCGCCAACGCGGATAATATATGTGTCCTCATAATTTTTCGGCGAAGTTGATGTGGAATTATTTTTCTTGAAATCAATTTTAAGTTCTTTGTACGATGACCATCCAACAAACTGATAATCTGCTTCCACTTCAAAATTGGGCATCACTTTATATGCCACTCCGACAAATGCGGTAGCAGGAAGTTCAAGGGCAGCTGCTGCATCACCTTCCGGGAAGAGTGCGCTTGTCGGTTTGAATTTCGCAGTACCTTCTGCATCGATTTTAACGGAGGAGCGATAGGATGCGCCGATGGAGAGTTCATTGGTCGCTTTAAAGATTGCGCCGAAATTGAATCCCATTCCCGTTCCACTGAGATCAAGCTTTACCTGAGCATCGCCAGGGCTGACCATGCGACTGAGCGTCACGTCGCCGGTCACATAGTTCACTCCTGCTCCAATTGATAACTGATCGGTCACTTTATAACCCACGGTAGGGGTGAAGTAGAACGACTGTAAGTCAATTTTTTGTGTAATGTACCGCCCAGTCCAGTTTTCGTCCCATTCAGTCCCCAATCCATACGGATTGTTGACGCCGATACCGACGGTCAAGCCTTCCATTACCGGATACGTGACGTAAACGTTGATCGGTGTGAAAGTCTGCGCAACCATTTCATTCTTTGTTGATTGACCGAGATTTGTCGGACCGTAGAATGACACAGTTGGCATGATGATAGTGGTTCCGAGATAAACAGATCCGGAGGTTTGAAATCCTAAGCCAGCCGGATTGAAAAACATTGCAGAACCGTCGTACGCTCTGGCAGCCCAAGCACCGCCTTGCGCCATTGCGCGTGCACCGTGTTCATTCAGTTGAAATCCCCCGGCTAATGCTATACATTGAACTGTTACAAACAATAGCATCGTGGTGAAGAATTGTGATAGATGTTTCAAGGTTACCTCCGTTTTGTTGATGTTCAATTGTGTTGCGAATATGCTTAATCACATAATAAAAAGCAAAAGGTTTTGTTGAGAAAATATATAGTGCCATTGACTATTTTTTATACAGTGAGTATTATGAATCAACGATGGAAGGAATTTCTATGAAAATCAAGACTTTTTTAACTGTTATTGCGGTAATATCCATGATCTTCTTTGGATGCAAAAAAGATGACCCGGCACCGCTCGAAACTGGTGCTGCGGGCGAACCGGTTCCTCCAAATATCTTTCCTTTAACAAAAGGGAAACGGTTCGATTTTTCAGGTTATCTCACCTCAGGTTCGACAGAAACTGCTGTCGCCGGTTCTACTACATTGCAGGCAAGTTGGGTCGTAGTAGGGGATACAACACTCGCCTCAGTGTTTGGATCGTCCGTAGTCTCGCATATCTCAAAAACCACTGCAACGATGATCATCGACAGTCTCACCGTTCCGGGAATAATTTCACCTGCGCACGTAACGCCGGTATTTATTTATAGGGAAGCCAATAACGGTGATTATTATTATTTGACGAATTTCGGAAACGTATTCCGGACGTATATGATCTCTTCGGATACCAGTTCAGCACACGCAATCCGGAGTGATTCCCTGCAGTTCATAAAACTCTCGCCGAAGAGTATTTCCACCGGCGAACAGTTTTCAGTTTTCACGCAAACAGTACAATCCTACTACTTTGGATCAACGGCGATACCATTAACAATCAATATCTCTGGAAAGTATGAACGGAAAGAAAATATCCAGCTGAAGTTGAATAATAAAGACACCACAGTTGCTGCATATTATTTGACCATTACGAATATCGCCACATTGGGAGCTCTTCCGCCAAAAACATCATTAAGTGCAAAATTCTGGCTCGCGGAAGGAATCGGACCGGTGCAGATGTTTCTTGCCGGTGACAGCGAAGCTCCAGGCAGCTTTCGAAAATTGGTTTCCCTCCATTAAGTAGTTGCAAATGGTTTAAAACAAGAACGTCCGATACTTCTATCGGACGTTCTTGTTTATGTGTGTCTTTTAATTTTCTTTTATCGACGACAGAAGTTCTTTCGCTTCTTTTCTATACTGATCGTCATCTTCATCTTGTTTTGCTATTGCGGAAATAGAGATAAGCAATTCCTTCGCTTTAGCGTTGTTATCTTCCTCCAGATATGCACGCGCAGCATCCAAACGGTAGAGGATGAAGTTCGGACGCAGCGCAACGGCCTTGTCGTAATATTTTAAGGACTCATCCATGTTTGCCCATCCCAACCCGAGCGGCCATCGGATCATTTTCGGTTTTTCACACAGCTTGGCATGAGTTCGACCAAAGATATAATAGGCGGTAGCATTGGTTGGATCCAGCGAGATTGCTTTTTCGCAGTCCACTTTCACTTGTTTTACGAAGTCGATCGCGCTCCACACTCCTTTAAATAATGCAACTCGGCCGTTGGCAATGGCACGACGAATATATCCCGAAACGGAATCCGGCTGAGACTTCACTGCCTTTTCGGCATAATCCAGCGCTTTTTGATAATAGGAGAGTTGTTTCTCTTTATCGGCATCTGTTTTGTTCGGTAGATGCTCGCCGATATCGACATAACTTCTGCTAATTCTCCACTGGATATTGAAGTTGTTCTGATCCAGTTTTTCAGCCTGCAACAGTTTGTCCAACGACTTTTGGTTCTCGAAGCTGACCATGGAAAGTTGGTCTGCATCGGCGATCAATTCCTGCACAGTCTGCGAAAACAGGAATGACGACATCATCACGAAAAACATCATGAGTGCTGCTGGTTTCATATCTGCTCCTTGGTTAGTAATGTCCCCATAGTACGAAGCCGTTTCTCTTGATGCAATCATATTTTTAAAGTACGATTGTGACCGTTTTGCTGTTTGCTTCTTTCCTATTTTTACAATAGAATAACGGAGGTATGAAAAAAGAATTGAATATTATCATCCTTGGAGCGATGCTCTGGTGCTGCGGAATTATCGCAGCCCCGATTGCTGCGGGAACCTGGTATTCCGATACGTTGTATCGTTTATTTTCTGCTGTATGCCATCAATTCGGATCCCGCTCGTTTTATCTTGAGGGTGAGCCGTTCGGCGTATGCATTCGTTGTTCATCAATTTATTTTGCTTTTCTGGCAACGGTTCTTACGATTCGATTTTCCACGCGGTTGAGAGCGCGCCAGTGGAATACAGCAACACTGCTCTTCAGTACGGCAGTTCCAATTGCAATCGACGGGATACTTTCATTGTTCCATATTATAGAAGCAACAACTGTTTCAAGAATTATCACCGGGTCCCTCTTCGGCATCGGCGGTGCGCTGTTGCTGCACGCCGTATTGTGCGAATCCGTTCACTCAATGCTCACTATCATCCAAAGGAAGTATGAACTCAAAACCTGATAAAATTATGCCGTCGCTCTACGGCGGATTATTGATTGCTACAATCTGGTCGGTACCTGGATTGAATTTGCTGAATTGCTTTTGTTGTGCCGGAGTATTGCTCGGCGGTTTTCTCGCAGTCTTGCTCTATCAGCGGGATCTGACGCCGGAAACCGGACTGTTGACGCGGGATGATTGCACGCACTTAGGGATCCTTACTGGAATGATCTCTGCGGTTGCTGGTGTAGTCATTCAGTACATCGTTATTGCACTGTTCGGGAATGTAATGATTGATGTGATGATGAAGATTGTAGAACGGATGAATGTCGATCTACCGCCGGAATATTATGAGATGATCGAAGCAGCGAAATCGTCGGAACAATCCGTGTTCAGTTTTGTGCTTGATGTTCTTGTCATGGGGATGATGAACACACTGTTTTCATTCCTGGGTGCGCTCATTGGATGGAAGGTATTTCAACAAAAACCAGTGCAGTAAAAAGAACAGACCGCTGCTATTTCAATACGATCCTGAACGTTGTTCCTTCACCCACAGCACTTTTTAGTACGCTCAGTTTTCCTTTGTGATAGGTTTCAATAATCCGTTTTGAAAGGGAAAGTCCCAGGCCCCAGCCTCGTTTCTTACTGCTGAATCCGGGCCGGAAAATATCTTTGTGATATGAAGGATCGATTCCTTTTCCTGTATCTTTTACATCGATAATCGTTCGAAACTTCTCTTTAAGAAGAGTGAAGGAGATAGAACCTTTCCCGTCCTCCATCGCATCCAAAGCGTTTTTAATAAGGTTTTCGATTACCCATTCAAAGAGTTCGCTGTTTACATCCGCAATGAATCCTGTATCGACATTCATGGAGATATCGACCTTTTTCCCCATCTGCGGTATCCGCTTTTCGAAGTATGTGATGGAGCGCTTGATCAACGCTGCAATATCTTCTTCTTTCAAATCTGGCTTCGAACCGATCTTGGAGAATCGATCAGCAACTTTTGTCAGACGGCGTGCATCATGTTCGAATTCCGAGACTGTTTCAAGGATTTTCGGCGTTGCTTCAGACTGATGCTTCAACAGTTCAATCCAACCCATCATGCTTGTCAACGGCGTGCCGAGCTGATGCGCCGTTTCGCGCGCCATGCCGACCCAGATATTGCTCTGTTCGCTTCGTTTAATGTAGCTAAATCCGATATATCCAACTAGAATGAACAAGGCGGCAATGACGAACTCGATCACCGGCAACCAGCGCAGCCGGACGATCAACGGAGATTCGCCATAATGAACTTTGCTGAGAATGAGCGAGTCCTGATAGGTGACGAGGATCGGTTTGTTCTCACGGTCCATTTCCTTCATCATCTCAAACAGCATCGTTGCCCGTTTTTCCTTCGAGAATGTGCTGTCCAGCATGATATTCTTGGTGGTGCTGATCTCCGTATCATCTCCGTTCGTCAGGATTACTGGAAAATCAATGGCACCGATGATCTCGTCGAAGATGAATGTGTAATCTGTGCTAGCGGTGGGGGTGCTGTTTGCAATATATTCCAGGGAACGTGCGTACAATCCTGCCGTATCCCGCTGCTTCTTCTGAAGCTCTTCGACAAGATTATGCGTGTAGATCATGATCGGAATGACAATACACACTGCCGCAACGAAGAGGGCTATCTTAATCCTGCCGGATTTTGGGCTGCGGGTGTTCAGCTTCATAGGGGATGATAAAAAAATAACGTCACGCCCGATTGTTTCGGACGTGACGTTGAGTATTGTGCGATTACGTGTGGACGATGGTTTGATCCCGCCGCGCGCCGACAGAGACCAGGGAAACCTTCACTCCCGATAATTGTTCGATCAATTCGACATACTTCATTGTTCGCTTGGGAAGTTGCTTCCATTTTTTCGCCTCGGAAATCGTTTCGTTCCATCCTTTTACCGAGCGATACACCGGTTCGATAGTATTGAGCGTATGTACATCGGTTGGGAACGATTTGAGTTCTTTGCCGTCTTTTTTATATGCTACGCAGATCTTGATCTCGTCGAAACTGTCCAGCACATCCAGTTTTGTCAGTGCAATCTCGCTGATGCCGTTAACCATTAATGAGTATTTCAGACTGACCATATCCAGCCAGCCGCATCGGCGCGGACGGCCAGTGGTTGCGCCGAATTCATGGCCGATCTTGCGAAGCGATTCTCCTGTTGCATCATGTAATTCCGTAGGAAAGGGACCATT
>JBAYJG010000215.1:0-5716 GCA_041665225.1 Bacteroidota bacterium | reverse complement strand
TGTACAATAAAAAACCTTTCGAAGTGCGGCAGCGATCGAAAGGTTTTTTTATGTACGTCACTCTTTATGCAGCTTTTGTTCGCGTGATGACCTTTTTGATATCATACAACGTTCCCCGCTGTGCTGCATCAAAGCCGGATTCGTGAATCAGCTGGATGCATTCTTCCGTGTTGGTCTTATTCACAAAATTTGCCGCTGCATGCACGTTCTCTTCCAGCAATGTTCCGCCAAAATCATCCGCGCCGAAATGGAGCGCGATCTGTCCCGTCTTTTTCCCTTCGCTGAACCACGAAGCCTGCACATGATCGAAATTGTCCAGATAGATCCGTGAGAAGGCGATCATTTCCAGATACCGCTTCGGTGTAGCATAGGTCGGTATGATTTTTTCCAGCGGAGTATTTCCCGGTTTGAAACTCCATGGGACAAACGCGGTGAATCCGTGGTATTCATCCTGCAATTGACGGATCACTTCGAGATGCTCGACGATATCTTCATCTTTTTCCAGATGGCCGTACATCATCGTTGCCGTTGATTTGAATCCAATCTTGTGCGCTTCGCGCATCACATTCAGCCAGTCCGCAGAGGTCCCTTTTTTACTGCTGATTTTTTTCTTCACTTTGTCGGAGAGAATCTCCGCGCCGCCGCCGGGGATCGAACGCTGGCCGGCATCCCACAACCGCTGCAGTACTTGCTGCAGCGTCAATCCGGAAACGCGTGCCATTTCGATAATCTCGGAAGTAGAATAGAAGTGCGGATAGACTTCCGGAACTTCTTTCACGGTCCGTTCTACCATCTCCACGTAATAATCAAACGGCAGGTCAGGATTCACGCCGCCTTGCAGCAGGATCGTCGTAATTCCTTTCTTCGCGGATTCTTTGAACTTCTCTATCATCTCATCGACGGTATGGGTATACACGCCCTGCTCGCCGGGATGACGGTAAAATGCGCAGAAAATACAGTCAATGGTGCAGACATTTGTATAGTTCGGATTGGAATCCAGAACGAACGTTACTTGAGTATCAGGATTTTTTCTAAAACGGATTTCGTTTGCCAAATCGCCTAAATCCAATAATTGGGCGTTCCGGAATAGGAACAGGCCTTCTTCACGGTTAATGCGCTGGTTGCTACGTACTTTGGAGTATAGTTCGGAAAGTGTCATAATAAAAAAACCTTTCACCGCAATAATTGTTGTGAAAGGCTATAATGGTCAATTAGAATGTTACGGTATATCCGGCTGCTTTCAGGTCTTTGATAAGACCAAAACTTATCTCTTCCAATTTCACGACGATCTCTTTATAAATAATCCCCGGAATTCCTTTCGGCGGCGCATCATCTTTCCTATGGATGCAGCAGACGCGGTTCGATCCGACCTTGCCAATGAGATATCCCAGTTCGAACATTGCACTATTGATATCGTCGGGATTATACAGATAGAACGCGTACCGGACAGTGGGGTGTTTTTCCAGAAATCCGACGATGGCATCAGCTGCTGTTCCGCGCTGGAACATGACGCCGTCGATTCCCATTTCTTTCAGGAGGTTCGATAATTGGTTCTGCAACTCCGATTCTGAAGATGACAAAACCAGGACTTGTTTGCTGGAAGCAGATTCTACCGCCGGTGCCGGAACTGGAGTTGGAGCAGGTTGGGGAGCAGGAGCTGCTTTGGCTGGTTCGGGCTTCGGTGTTTCCGCTTTCGGTGTTGCAGCAGCGGGTTGTGGTGCCGGTTTCGGCGCAACAGCTGCCGGTTTGGGAGCAGACGGTACCGGAGAATTTTTCTTCAGTTCTGTTTCTGCAAGCGGGAGTGATTGTTTGACAACATCAAGAATCAACTGTGCCGAGTTCTGATAAAAATACGCGCCGTTCTCATCTTTCGTTATTTTTTCCCGAAGTGAATTTGCAGCAGCGCCGATCTTCGCAATCGAATCAAGGCACGATTTCCGCCACATGAGGTACTGGCTTTGCATTTTCGCATTATAGCCGGAGAATTCGTGTCCTCCCTCAGGTACTAGTTTCTCGCCTTGTTGAATGAGTTCTTGAAGTTTCGTAACAGTCTGTTGATCCATTGTCTCAATCGTGTTTTAGATTGGCTAAGTTACGAAATAACAGCAACTTCTTCAATAAGTTTTTTGAATATGTTCATCGCTTCCTTTTCCCGTTCACCGAGCCGATAGTTGAATCCTTCAAGGTATTCAGATGTTTCGGCTTGTGTGAGAGCGATGGAACGGCCGTGCTGTGCGCCAATCGTATCGAGCCGGCTTTCTCCCTTTTCCAGCGACTGCCGTATGATTTCCTGCAGTTCGGCAGTTTTTTCTGCAGAGAGAGATTTTTTATGAGCCCACACGGCAAACACAAAGGGGAGTTTCTGCCAGTCATACCATTCATTTGCGAGATCGAAGACAAGATCGAATCCTGGCAGACCGGTCTTGTTCGCTTTCAATGCTTCATCGCCGATAAGCAGAATCGCATCAAAACCAGTATAATCGTTCACGCCGGAATGCAAGCGTTCGAATGCTGCCTTCACGCCGTACTTCTTTTCCAACAGTACCTGCAGTAACCGAACGGAAGTAGCCGTGTCATCAATAATGCCGATCTTCTTTCCATTCAATCCCTGCCATCCCTCTTTCGAAAAGAGCATAACGCTCTTCACCTGGTCCCGTGTGGCAATACAATAATTCATCAATTGCAGCTGATCCTGCTGGCTGAAATAATCCATTAATGAAAACAATCCAGCATCGATCTGTCCTTTCACCGAAAGCTGACCCATTCTCCGTGGAACGATCGGAAGGACTTTGAATTGTCGTTGCTCGAAATTTTCATAAAAGGGGACTGAATTAAGATACGGGATCTTGCCGATGACATTTTCCGTATTGACGTTCAGTGCGTTGTAATAGACATCGCGTTCAACGGGAATCTTACCGGCATCATTGATGATCTTTACTAATTTGTCCTTCGCCATCGCCATCGGACTGACTGCGCCGGCGTCATGAGCGATCTTTTCACCGCCGACCGTTCCATCCATATCATCCGCGCCGAAGTTGAGTGCAACGGAAGCAACTTCCTCCGTCAGCATTACCCAATATGCCTTAATGTGCGGAAAGTTGTCGAGCATCAGCCGGGAAATAGCGATAGTTTTCAGATCCTCGATAGCTGATGTGAAATCGTTCTTCGGTTTAATGCCGGTATCGCCCGGCTGGAACGCGAGAGGTATGAACGATAAAAATCCATTTGTCTCATCCTGCGCTTCGCGGAGTTTCACCATGTGCATCACACGCTCTTCGTATGTTTCGATATGTCCATAGAGCAGTGTGGCGTTGGAAGGAATGCCGAGACGGTGTGCAGCTTTGTGTACTTCGAACCACGTTTTGGCACCGATCTTTTGATTGAATAATAGTTTCCGTACTCGTTCGGAAAAGACTTCCGCGCCGCCGCCTGGCATTGTGCGAAGTCCAACACTGTAAAGCTGACGAAGCACTTCGTCGATCGGCATTTTGAACTTCTTATGGAAGAAGTCGATCTCCACTGCGGTAAATGCTTTCACATCCACTTGAGGAAAACTCTTTTTAATATCGCGGACCATGCCGAGATAATATTCCCACGGCCAATCCGGGTGCAAACCGCCGGTGATATGCACTTCATGCACATCCGAATTCAGCTTGGAGAGAATCTCCTCGATCGTCATTTCATACGCTTGCGGAGTCCCTTGTTTCACGGCGAAGTCGCAGAACTTGCAGGAGAGGACGCAGATGTTTGTCGGCTCGATCTTTTGGTTGACGACATAATACACGGCGTCACCGCTTTTTTGCTGCTGAACGGAGTGCGCCATCTTTCCGATGGAAATGACATCCTGCGAAGCGAACATTGTTAAACCGTCTTCCAATGAAAGACGCTGGCCGTTTTGAACTTTATCCCAAATAGGGAATAGATTTTTATCTCTAAAATGTATTGTAGTATTCATGAGCAATTGTAAATAATTAAAAAATTTCCAAAATCATTGTCATTGCAAGCCGTTTTTTTGACGAAGTCCCGCTCTACGGGGCTCCGTAAAGCGGAGCAATCCTGCTTTTTTTAGTTGAATGATTGCTTCGGTCGCTTTGCTCCCTCGCAATGACTTCATGCTAATTTAAAAAAACTATCTCCAGTAACTGTCCCAGCGTTCGTCCACTTTCTTTACGATCGCGTCATCCATCGTTAACGGATGCGGGTATCCATTCTTCCATGTTGCGTCGATCCCAAGGATGCCGTTGTAAATGGGGGAGATGCCGATCAATTTTTGCGATGTGAAGATGACATCCCGCTCACAATCAAACCGGGTGAATACACCCCACACATAACTTTCCTGTTCGTTGATATCCACATCGAAACTGACCGTGGCCGCCATTTTTACCCCTTCCAGGCCGGGATGTTTCACGATCTTTTTAATAACGGCATCTCCGTCCTTTTTCACTTTGACCAACAAGAACGAACCTTCCACCAGGCGGGCGTCGATGATCCTGCGGTCGAACGACGTGAGAGATTTCACCGTATCCTGCAGCCGCTTCACATTCACTTTTTGTTTCGGTTTCTTTTTCTCTGTAGCGTCGATGATCATCTTGCTGCCCAGATTCATCGTGAACGAAGTGAAATCGAGTGTGTCGAGAGGTACTTTCGGGATCATCACGAAATCGAAATGCGGATCGAAATTATCCCGGACTGCCTTCAGTACTTCGTTGAAGTTGCGTACGTCCACATGTTCGGAAACGGTAATAAGGCATTTTGTTAGTGATAACTGTCCTGTGCCCATCAATCCCAAGGCCGCCTTCATCGCTTCCTTTTGATATCGTTCGTTCACAGAGACCACCAGCAGATTGTGGAACCCTGCTTCATAATACGCCCAGACATTCTTCACTTCATGATGGATCAGCCGCGCTAACGGAGCAAGGATCTGCTGTGTGGCATCACCGATGTATTTGTCTTCCATCGGGGGAATGCCGACGATTGTTGCTGGATAGATCGGTTCTTTTCTGCGCGTTGCGGTCTGGATATGAAATACTGGAAACTCTGCAGCGTTCGAATAATGCCCGAAATGATCTCCGAACGGGCCTTCCATTCTTCGCTCTCGCGGTTTCACAATTCCTTCAAAAATGAATTCTGCGTTTGCCGGTACGGCGATATTCAATGAACGGGCATTCACAAATTCCGTCGGACGTCCCCGCAGAAAACCGGCGAACATCGCTTCATCAATCCCTTCGGGCAGCGCTGCGACTGTTGCAAGAAGAAGCGCCGGATCGGTGCCGATGACGAGAGCAACTTCCAGCGGTTGATTCAGTTTCTCGGCGGTGTGATAGTGATATCCACCTCCTTTGCCGATCTGCCAGTGCATACCGGTGGTCTGATCGTCGAATTTCTGGATGCGGTACATTCCGATGTTTCGCTTGCCGGTCTTTGGATCGTACGTTACTACCTGGGGAAGGGTGACGAATCGTCCGCCGTCTTCGGGCCATGTTTTTAAGATCGGGAGTGCGGAGAGATTTGGTTTTTCGATCACCGCCTGTGAACGGGCGATGCTGACATTCTTTGGACGGGCGTTGTAGAGCCGGCGGATCATTGCCGATTCTTCCAGCAAGATCTTCGGAGTCGGAGGCAACACTTTCTCGGCGAACGATATCAGCTGTTCGCCCAATTCATCGGGATGCTTACCAAGTGCAAGTTCTATCCTGCGCTCACTGGCGAGCATGTT
>JBAYJG010000214.1:0-5746 GCA_041665225.1 Bacteroidota bacterium | reverse complement strand
ACAACCGTGTGAACAAGGAAAAATTTGCGAAAGTGAAGAAGGTCCTGAAACGGAAGAAGTAAACTGAACTATCAGCAGTACAAAAAAACCCGAAGAGCAATCTTCGGGTTTTTTATTTTTTATTTCTTTATGAAAGTGCCATTCCGCAGTTCGGCAAATGCTTGATGCAATTCCTGCTGCGTATTCATCACGATCGGTCCACCCCATGCAACCGGCTCCTTCAACGGTTTCCCGGAAACTAGCAAAAAGCGGATCCCCTGTTCTCCGGCTTGAACGGTTACTTCATCACCATTGTCGAACAGGATCAACGACCTATTCCCCGACCACTCTAATCGTTCTTCACCATTGGGAAGCAATGATTCTCTCAATGTATCCTGTGGAGTTGACGCATCGCGGAATGTCCCGGTCCCTTCAAAAATATAGGCAAACGCCTGCCGGTATGTTTCCACTTTCAATGTCTTCCGTTTTCCTGGAGGCACATACACATCAAGATATCTCGGATCGGCAGCAATCCCGTCCACCGGCCCCTTCTTTCCCCAAAACTCTCCGCAGATGATCCTCACTTGTGTCCCGTCATCGTCAGTCACCAAAGGAATATCCTTGGAAGAAACATCTTGATACCGAGGAGTTGTCATTTTCATAGTGGAAGGAAGATTCGCCCATAACTGGAATCCGTGCATCCTTCCGTGATTATCGCCTCGCGGCATTTCCTGATGGAGGATTCCGCTTCCCGCGGTCATCCATTGCACATCACCGGCACCGAGCGATCCGTTATTTCCTAAACTGTCGCTGTGAGCAACATTTCCTGCCAGTACATAGGTGATAGTCTCAATTCCTCTGTGCGGGTGCCATGGAAATCCTGCCATGTAATCTTCAGGATGATCATTCCGAAAATCGTCGAGCAGTAAAAATGGATCGAATTCACTCGTATTGCCGAAACCAAATGCACGGCGAAGGTGTACTCCTGCCCCTTCGAGTGTCGGCTCCGCTTGAACGATTCTTTTAATTGGTCGTATGGACATTGGTGCTCCTTTTGTTCAAAAAATATACGCACGTTCCTGTGATGCAACACAACATAGTAGCGGTATCAAGATCCGGCATAGCGATTCTATCGTAAGTACCCTTGAAATTCAGACTAAATTATATGATTTTATTGCACACAATCAATACCGGGAGACGTTATGTTCCGAAATCTAAGTATCTCAACAAAATTATTCCTCACATTCGTTCCAATTTTCATTGTAGGAATTGCCGCAAGCATTTTACTGAACAACCGGTATCAGGAAGAACAGATGCAAGCGCAAGCGCTGGAGTCTGCAAATGAAAAAGCGCTCATCCTTCGTGAGTCCCTGGTGAATATGATGGTGGAAAGCCAGATGGTCAATGACCGGTATCTGGAAAAAGTAAAACAAGTCGCTAACTTGCACGATCTCTATATAAGAATCGATACGGCGAAATTGCATCTGGCGGAAGATTTTATGGACAGCACCCGCGCTGCACGTTTGGGTGAACGGGTACTCTTAGCCAATTCCAAGGACGAGTATGACAATCAATACGGCAACCAGGTGTTGATGACCGGAAAGCAACAATGGATCAGGCTCGGCGATGATTTTAAAGCAATGATCCCGTTTGTTGCAGAAAAGAAATGCCAGCGGTGTCATAATGTGCAAATCGGCGATGTGCTCGGCGTTGCACATCTGGACTTTCCGCTGACGAAGATTATCGAAGCGAACCAGAAGAACTCCCAACGGTCGGCCATGATTTCCGGCGGCGTTGCGTTCATTGTCATCCTTGTCGGTTTCATCTTCTTCCGTTCGCTGGTTCAGTCACCGTTGAAGAAACTGGAACATGCCACAGAGGAGATTGGTAAAGGAAATATGACCGATGATCTCTCACTCCCTACCGGCAATGATGAAGTGGGAAAACTTGCCGCTGCCTTCATTCAAATGCGCGGAACGCTGAAACAAAGTCAGGATGCGATGCGCATTTCCACTGTCGGACAAGTTGCCGCCTCTCTCGTGCAAGATTTCCGAGTTCCCATCAAAGAGATCGTCAGTGCGATCGATGAAATCAAACGGTCTGCCATGGACGAGAACAAGAAAAACGAATTGCTTGACGACGCGAAGGAGTCGGCACAACTGGTCAATCGCATGACGCAGGATTTGATCGATTTCACTTCCGGCGATATCAAGGTGGATAAGAGACTTTCCAGTGTCGGCAAACTGGTTCGTTTCGTCACAACAAGCGTCAAACCAGATCTTGATAAACAACAGATCAAATTCGATACAAATCTAAAATATGACGGTCAAGCGATTATCGATCAGGACAGAACTGCCAGAGCGATCGACAATATCATCTCCTATGCTGCCAACTATGTGCCGACAGGCGGAATGATCAAACTCGAAACCGATTCCGAGTCGGGAAAACTCTTTATCCGGATCATCGATAACGGCAGTGGAATTCCCGCGGCTTTTCGGGAGAAGATCTTCGAGCCGTTCGTGAAAGTAGTGCAAAGCGGCGGTGTCGGTCTCGACTTGGCGCTGGCGAAGAAGATCATTGAAAAACAAGGGGGGAAAATCACTCTTGTTTCCGATGAGGAGAAAGGAACAACATACATCATCTCGCTCCCGCTGTAAGTTATTCGAAATAGTGTAATTGTCTGTAATTCACAAACCCGTCCAGCGATACCGAGACGGGTTTTTCATTGTAGACTCAACAAACTTTTCTTGTAAATCTTTTGTTATGATTGGCACACATATTTCATACATTTGTTTAGTATCTTTCTCAAGTGTTATTGATCTATAATTTAATACAGGAGTTTTGCTATGTTGTCTGAAAACATCAACATCCTTACTGCGTTTATTTTTGGTCTTCTCTCCTTTATTTCCCCTTGCGTTCTTCCAATTATTCCCGGTTACATTTCATTCATCTCGGGTCATACGTTGGATGATATTCAAGGAAAAGATAAGTCAGCTGCCCGTGCGGTAATGATCAATTCGCTTGTTTTTATCGCCGGTTTCACCCTTATTTTTGTCTTGATGGGTGCAGCCGCCACTTCTATCGGTCAGCTGTTGAATGAAAACCTGACGCTCATCAGCAAGATCGCCGGTGCTATAATTATCGTATTTGGGCTTCATATGATTGGGATTTTCAAGATCGGTTTTCTCAATTATGAAAAACGATTCCACTTACAGGAGAAAAAACTCGGCATTTTAGGCTCCTTCACGGTTGGCGCGGCTTTTGCATTTGGTTGGACACCGTGCATCGGTCCCGTTTTAGCCGGTATTCTGGCAATTGCGAGCCAGCAAGAGACCGTTTTGCAGGGGATCATTTTGCTCTTTGTCTATTCGCTGGGGTTAGGAATTCCGTTCTTCCTCACTGCTGTGAGCATCAACAAGTTCTTCAACGTCTTCAATCGCATCAAAAAGCATTTTCACACGATAGAGGTCGTCGGCGGAGTGATGCTGATCGCGGTCGGAGTGCTGATGATGACCAATTATCTGACGATTATTGCAAGCGTGCTGGCAAAATGGTTCCCGTTCTTAAATGAGTTGTCCTAACAATTTTATCATCGTCATTCCGCAGCGCCTCAGTACCGGAGTGACACCATCTTAAGAGAGACGTGCTTATGGAAAAAGAAACTCGTGTACTTGATGAAGTAACGATACGCTTTGCCGGAGATTCCGGCGACGGCATGCAGTTGACAGGCGGTCAATTCACCAACACCTCTGCCGCGATGGGGAATGATCTTTCGACGCTGCCCGATTATCCAGCCGAGATCCGTGCACCAATTGGAACGACATACGGCGTCAGCGGATTTCAGATCCACTTCGGTGCGACCGAGATCAACACTCCGGGCGATCATTGCGATGTGCTTGTTGCAATGAATGCAGCGTCCCTAAAAGTGAACCTTCGTTCATTGATCGACGGCGGCATTATTATTGTGAACACAGACGGCTTCGGCGATAAGAACCTGAAGCTTGCCGGCTATGCACAAAGTCCTCTTTCGGACGGATCACTTTCAAAATTTCAGGTCTTCCAAGTTGATATCACCAAACTGACGAATCTCGCGCTTGCCGATATGAACCTCAGTCAAAAGGTCGTCGACAAAACAAAAAATTTTTTCGCCCTCGGCATGATGTACTGGATGTATAACCGGACACTCGATAACACCAGCCAATGGATCATGGAAAAGTTCGAGAAGAAACCGGAACTGATCGAAGCGAATACCCGCGTGATGAAAGCGGGATGGAACTTCGCAGAGACGACCGATATCTTCGTAGTAAAATATGATGTGAAGCCGGCTCCATTGACCCCCGGGAAATATCGGAATATTAACGGCAACCAGGCAACAGCGCTTGGTTTCGTTGCTGCAGCCAACAAGGCAAACCTGCCGCTCTTCCTCGGATCGTATCCTATCACCCCGGCAAGCGATATACTCCATGAACTTTCCTATTTCAAAAATTACGGCGTAAAAACATTCCAAGCCGAAGATGAGATCGCCGGCATTACCAGCGCCATCGGCGCATCATTCGGTGGTTCCCTGGCGATCACCACTACCAGCGGACCGGGCGTAGCACTGAAGACAGAAGCGATCGGTTTAGCTGTGATGACCGAACTTCCGTTAGTAATTGTGAACGTGCAGCGCGGCGGACCGAGCACCGGTTTGCCGACAAAGACAGAACAGGCTGATCTTCTTCAGGCAGTGTACGGAAGAAACGGTGAAGCTCCGGTTCCGGTAATTGCAGCGTCCACACCCAGCGACTGTTTCAATGCCGCATTCGAAGCATCCCGCATCGCGTTGAAGTACATGACACCCGTGATGCTACTGACAGACGGGTATATCGCCAACGGTTCCGAACCGTGGTTGATCCCCGAAGTGAAGGACTTGAAAGATATCCCCGTGAAATTCCGGACCGATCCGAATAACTATCTCCCCTATCTGCGCGATGATATTACTCTCTCCCGCGAA
Organism: Bacteroidota bacterium; assembly: GCA_041665225.1. Classification (GTDB taxonomy): domain Bacteria; phylum Bacteroidota; class Ignavibacteria; order UBA10030; family UBA8401; genus UBA8401. The sequence goes on along the minus strand of JBAYJG010000214.1, from coordinate 774 downwards.
TGGGCTATTCCCGGTACTCCGGGGCTGGAACACCGCATCGGCGGTTTGGAAAAACAGGATAAGACCGGCAATATCAATTACGAACCGGAAAATCATGATAAGATGATCAAACTGCGCGCTTCCAAAGTGGAACGCATCGCCAATGACATCCCTCTGGCAACAGTTGAAGGTGTTGAAAAAGGTGACGTGCTGGTAGTCGGCTGGGGCGGAACCTACGGAACGATTAAAACTGCAGTCGACAGAAAACGGAAGGAAGGCAAGTCCGTTGCTCACCTGCACCTGCGATACATCAATCCGCTGCCGAAAAATGTCGGAGAGATCCTCTCCAAATACAAAACCGTTCTCGTTCCAGAGATCAATCTCGGACAGTTGATAAAAATACTGCGCGAAAAATACCTTGTCCCGGCTGTCGGATTGAATAAAGTCCAAGGCTTACCATTCCGTTCAATCGAAATCGAACAGAAGATTGACGAGATTTTAGGAGGAAAAAAATAATGAGCACGTTAGTGAACAGCGTCATCAGCAAGGCTACGGAAGCACCGACAAAATATACGGCTAAAGATTTCGGTTCAGATCAGGATGTGCGATGGTGTCCCGGATGCGGCGATTATTCGATTCTCGCACAGGTACAGCGCGTATTGCCGGAATTGAATATCCCGAAAGAAAAGATCGTCTTCATTTCTGGTATCGGTTGTTCCAGCCGGTTCCCGTATTACATGAGCACTTATGGATTCCACAGTATTCACGGCCGTGCAACAGCAATTGCGTCCGGTT
>JBAYJG010000213.1:0-5791 GCA_041665225.1 Bacteroidota bacterium | reverse complement strand
GGAGGTTGGTATGCCAAGCGGAAAAAAACGGAAACGTCATAAAATGGCAACCCACAAACGCAAAAAACGTCTTCGGAAAATGCGTCATAAGAAGAGACAGCGTTAAGAGCAGAGTAGGTAGTGTCTTAGTTTAGCTATTAAACATAAATTAGTAGAGTCATCCTGAGCAAGCGGTCCCTTTTTTGCACCGCGAGTCTCCCGAAGGGATACCTTCGGCAGAAGGATTCATGGTTCGACTCGTCCCTATGACAAAGCCATCCCTTTGGGACGGGACTCGCTCACCATGACTCAACTTGAGACACTACCGAAGGAAAACGCTCTGAAGGTGCGATGGTTCCGCTGTACGGCCACCCGTACAGCGGCATTGACCCGCTTCCGGCCGCCGTTCGGCGGCAGAATCGCTTCACAATCACGACACCTCAGAGTTGCTTCAACACTTCTGAGGTGTTGCTTTTTCCTGAAATATTTTTCACTTTGAACCAATAGAAAAACCGATCAATACAATTCACGCATCAACACATTTGTAGAACTGGGGTAGTTATGGCAAACAATGAAGATGACTCAAAGACCGGATTCCTTATCGGATTCCTCGCCGGCGCGGTCGTTGGCGGAATCGTTGCACTCTTATATGCGCCAAAGCCGGGAAAAGAACTCCGTGCCGACATTAAGACCAAAGCGGGCGAAGCGATGGACAGCGCTGAAGAGTATGTGAGCGCCGCCAAGAACAAAGCGGTGGACATCATCAACGAAGGAAAAAAGAAATCCGAAGGATTGATCACCGAAGCGAAGAAACGGGCCGAATCGCTCCTGGGGGACGCTGAAAAGATCCTGACCGATGCGCGCAGCAAAGGTGCGACGTCCGAAAAACATAAAAATTAATCGAAGGACCAATCCGTGGAAAATTTTTTAACGATCGTGCAGATCATCGTGCTGGTGTTGCTTGCCGGCGTGGCGGTCTACGCGATCATCGTTTTGGCAAGCCTGCGGGATTTGCTGGGGACGATCGACACCACACTGAAACAGGTGGCATCGAAGACGATCCCCACGCTGGAGAATCTTGAAGCGATCACCTCGAAGATCCGCGTGATCGTGGAGAATTTCGACGAGCAGATTGCCATATTGAAGAGTTCAGTGGAAACATTGAAAGGTGTAGCAGAAAACGTTGCTGCATTTGAACGCCGCGTACAGGATGCGATCGAATCGCCGATCATGGAAGTGATGAACACCCTCGGAGGTGTGATCAGAGGTTTCACTTCGTTCTTTAATCGCGCCGTCGGGGGACGGTCTTCCCGAAACGAAGACTGACCGACGTACTGCCGTTTCAATCCATTCGATCATAACATATACCGTCCTGCTCATCATCGTCTGCTTGCGATGATCCCTCGTCGTTGCCGGCAGAGGAGTAAAGGAGTTTGCTGTGGGCCAAAATACTACTCAACGGGAATATACTTCCCAACAGATACGGACCATCGCCCTTATTGGGCATGGCGGCTCCGGGAAAACGACGTTTTCCGAAGCCGCGCTCTTCGCCACCGGAGTTACCAATCGTCAGGGAAGAATCGAAGACGGAAACACGATCTCCGATTACCACCCTGACGAAATCGAACGTAAGATCTCCATTAACGCCTCCCTTCTCACCACCGATGTCAACAATATCAAGATCAACATCCTCGACACTCCCGGGTACACCGATTTTACCGGCGAAGTGAAAGCGGCATTGCGCGTCTGCGATACTGCCGTTACCTTCGTCCGCGCATTCGAAGGTGTGGAAGTGGGGACGGAGTTCGTGTGGGAGTACGTGAAGGAATACAAATTGCCCTCCATGTTCGTGGTGAACAGGATCGACGGCGAAGCGGCCGATTATGACCGCGTCTTTGCGCAGATCAAAGAACGCTGCAGCGGCGACGCCGCCATTGTTACCTATCCCGTGAAAATGGGAGCAGGTGCCGATGCGGTGATTGACGTTGTGAAGATGAAACTGCTCCGCTTCACGCCGAACGGGAATGGAAAATATACGGAAGAAGAAATTCCGTCGGACCAGAAGGAACGGACGACGCACTTGCACGAAGAATTGATCGAGAAGATTGCCGAGTCCGACGAGAAGATGATGGACAAGTTCTTCGCGAACGGCACGCTGAGCGATGAAGAGATCCGCAAAGGACTTCATCAAGCGCTGGTGGACCGGAAGATCTATCCGGTGTTCGCTGTCGCTTCCTCGTTGAATGTCGGCGCATTGAATGTGCTGGAATTCGTTTCCAATTACTGTCCGACGCCGGCAGAGATTCAAACGGTGAAAGCGACCGACATCAACACCAACAATCAGATCGACGTGAAGATCGACGATACGAGCCCGGCAACATTGTTTGTGTACAAAACAGTTTCCGAATCGCACGTTGGCGAACTGTCATTCTTCAAGGTCTATTCCGGTGCAGTGAGCGCCGGCATGGACATGGTAAACGAGTCGAACGGCAAACCGGAACGGCTGGGACAAGTGTTCGTGATGAACGGCCGCGAGCGGAAGGAAGTGGCGAAACTGCATGCGGGCGATCTGGGCGCAGTAGTGAAATTGAAAGACACGCATACCAATAACACGCTCAGTCTGAAAACATTCCCGGTCATTTACAATCCGATCGTTTTCCCGGAACCGGTCATTACCGAAGCGATCGTTCCGAAGACCAAAGGGGAAGAGGATAAGATCGGCAGCGGACTTCACACACTGCACGAGGAAGATCCGACATTCGTGTATAAAGTCGATTCCGAGATCAAGCAGACGGTTGTTTCGGGACAGGGAGAACTGCATCTTGCCATCATCATTCGCCGGCTGAAAGAGAAATTTGGTGTCGAGGTGGATTTGATCGAACCGCGCATCCCGTTCAAAGAAACGATCAAGGGAAGCGTGGCTGATGTGGAATTCAAGCATAAGAAACAGTCCGGCGGTCGCGGCCAATACGGACATGTGCATATCAAACTGGAACCAAAACGGCGCGGTGAAGGATTCGAATTTGAGGATGCTGTTGTCGGCGGTGTGGTGCCCGGACGTTTCATCCCGGCAGTCGAAAAAGGGATCAACGATGCCATGGAACATGGCGTGGTCGCTGGGTATCATGTGATTGACGTGAAAGCAACGCTATTCGACGGTTCGTATCACGATGTCGATTCGGACGAAATGTCCTTCCGTATTGCCGGTTCGCAGGCATTCAAGAAAGGATTCAAAGAGTCAAAACCGATCCTTTTAGAACCAATTTACGAGGTGGAAGTGATCGTCCCGGACGACCATATGGGGGATGTGATGGGAGATCTTTCCAGCCGCCGCGGCAAGATTATCGGCATGGATACGGACGGATCGCATCAGATCATCAAATCGTCTGTGCCGTTGAAGGAGCTCTATCATTACTCTACCACGCTCCGTTCCATGACGCAGGGACGGGGGATGCATCGTCAGAAATTCTCGCATTACGATGAGGTCCCGCGCGAAGTGGCGGATAAGATCATAGCGGAATATGAGAAGAGCAAGCATGGGGAAGAATAATTCTGTTATACCGCACTGACTTTGTATTACGTATTATTTTACAATAGCCTTTGGAGTATAAACTCCAAAGGCTATTGGTTTTTTAAACATGGTTAGGTATGTTGATGATATCATTTCAGTTATCAATCCGTTTTTTTAGTTAATAAAATTAGAACATAGATTAAGATAAAAATCGGAATAGTTATAGAAAGACCATTTTATAGTAAATGAAGTCAAAACAGAAAATATTTTCAAATATTCTTTATATGGGAGTTGTGCAAGTAGCCAATTACATTTTCCCACTTTTGACAATACCGTATGTTGTGAGAATTATCGGTCCCGGAAAGTACGGTTCAATAAATTTTGCGCAGGCTATTGTCGCATATTTTGTATTGGTTATTAATTATAGTTTTGAATATACGGCTTCACGCGATATCGCAGCAGCCAAGGGAAAGAAAAACGAAATTAACGATATTTTCTGTAGTGTGATTTCGGTAAAAATATTCTTGTTTGTAATTTCAACAATAATATTCGTCTTGATGATTCAAACCATCGATAAGCTTTCCGGGCAAGTGCCTTTATTCGTGATCTCATATAGTATGGTCATAGGGATTATATTTTTCCCGGGTTGGTATTTCATCGGCACTGGTGTAATGTCGCGTATGGCTATGTTTAATTTGCTTTTGAAAATTGTCTTTACAGGATTGATTTTTCTTTTAATCAGGGAACAGGATGATTATTTAATGATGCCGTTAAGTGTAAGTATTAGCACTATCCTATCCGCGGCCGTAGCATTTTGGTATGTATTAAAAACGGATGGCATTAAGATAAAACTTATGTACTGGGAAGATATTCGTTCCAGTATCATTAATGGAGCTGCTATATTTATTTCGCTAATATTTGTCAGTATTTATTCCCTTACTAATATCGTGTTACTTGGTTTTTTTTCCACAGATGAAAAGGTAGGGTATTTTGCGGCTGCCTCAAAAATTATTTCGATAATCGTCACAGTTGTCGTCGCAACTACAGGGAAAGCTCTGTATCCTGTTATTGCAGAAACATATGGTGATATAAGCAGGGATGAACAAAAACAATTTATTCAAAAGAACATTATTCTATTATCAATGTTAACCGTTCCAATATCACTAGTGTTATTTTTCTTTGCCGATTGGATAATTATTATTTTGTTTGGTGCACAATTTGTTGATTCTATTATACCATTAAAAATAATTTCAGTCCTTCCAATTGTGTTCGGAATTAGTACTATCCTCGTCATACAAACGATGTTTATTCTTAAAATGGAAAAACAATTCGTTATCATTAGTTTTTGTGGAGTAATCCTTTCGGTTACACTGAATACTATCTTAATTCCGTTATTATCAATTAATGGTGTAGCTGCCACGTGGTTGCTGGTGGAAGTGTTTGTAACATTCTTATCAGCTGTTACCCTTCATAATCGAGGATATACAATATTTGATCATACCTTCTTATTGCAATTGCAAAATACCCTCCCATTAGTGAAGAAGAATGTGAATGCGATATTTCTTAAAAAGAGGGAGTGATGAGATCATTAAAAGATATTATCAAAAACAGATTGATGCGGGCTGGCATACCACGAAAGGGATTTGCGGTAATCCATACTATTATGCGAAGGATTTTCCATTGGGAATATGAAAAAAATATGTCCCTGAATTATCTCAACCGATTTTATACAAATACTTTTGCGCAAGGGCCACTACAACGAGATGAAGCGATATTTATTACGGGATTGCTAAGAGTTCTTCGCCCTAAAGTTTGTGTGGAATTTGGATTTTTACGCGGACATTCGGCCTTTGCTATACTAAACGCTATTAATGAAGATGCCTATCTCCATTCATATGATATAAACGAGACTGCAGCATTGTTTGCAAAAAAATATTTCTCACGATATCCAAATTTTATATTCCACCTTGAAGATCAGACAGACATTCAAAGTGATACATTCAAGGAAGGTAAAATCGATTTTGTTCTATTTGACGCAAGTCATAATGCAGAGCTCAATAAAGCTACATTTAAAAAAATTGTACCATTATTAGCGGAAAATGCGATGATTGCAATTCATGATACTGGATTATGGAACAAAAAAATGATGAAAAAAAGCCATACAGTCGCACTTTCTATGACCAACCATAAAGAAATCAATGGAAATATTGCACATCAAATTATGGAACGTGAATTTGTAAATTGGATTATTACTGAATATCCTGATTTTGAAGTCATGCATTTCCATTCTTTGAATGTCAT
>JBAYJG010000212.1:0-5815 GCA_041665225.1 Bacteroidota bacterium | reverse complement strand
GATGCACAAAGTGATTACGCTAACCAGGTTGCTGCCAAAATGAATGCTGCCGGACTTCGGGTGGAGATCGATACCAGAAACGAGAAAATCGGATATAAGATCCGTGAGCATGAAGTGAAAAAAGTCCCGTATATGTTGGTGGTTGGGGAGAAAGAGAAAACGGCGAATTCCGTATCTCTCCGACAACATAAAAAAGGAGACATTGGTGTGATTACGGTGGATGAAGTTATTCAAAAATTATTACAAGAAAATTAGTATATTCCCTTACTATTCTATTAACAGCAGGAGAAATTCTTATTAAAGAAAAACGACCTCGTATCAACGAAGAAATACGCGGAGATGTCATTCGCGTAATCGAAGACGGCGGTGGACAAGTCGGCGTCATGTCCCCTCGCGAAGCGCTTGCTATTGCAGTGCAGCGCGGCAAAGATCTTATCGAAGTGGTCCCAAATGCAAATCCTCCGGTTTGTAAGATCATGGATTTTGGAAAATTCAAGTACGAAATCCAGAAGAAAGAAAAACTGCAGAAGAAACATCAGCACGTATCGCAGCTGAAGGAATTGCGTTTTCATCCGAATACCGATACGCATGATTTCGAATTCAAGACAAAGCATGCAATCAAATTCCTGGAAGAAGGGGATAAAGTAAAGGCGACGGTGATCTTTAAGGGACGCGAAGTTGCGTACAAGGAACAGGGAGAAGAACTGCTGAACCGGCTGACGGAGAAATTATCGATGTATTCCAAAGTGGACCAGCCGGCTAAGATGGAAGGGCGGTTCATGATAATGATCTTCACGCCGGATAGGACGGCGAAAGCACGTGTAGAAAAGAATAAACAGGAACAGGAAAAAGCACAAGCACAATCATAAACAAAGGTTAACGGTATGCCAAAAATGAAATCGCATCGTGGTGCGCGGAAGACGTTCGGACTGACGGCTACAGGAAAGATCAAACGCCGCAAGATGAACCGCAGCCATATTTTGACAAGCAAAACAACAAAACGGAAACGCAGACTGCGAAAACCGGGGTTAGTGTCAAAAGCGGATGCAAAGAAGATCAAAATGCTGTTAGTGTAATTAATTCACCGTTTCAATCATTCATCATCAAGGAGAAGAGCAACTATGCCTCGTTCGCAAAATAAGGTTGCCTCCCATCGCCGTCGCAAGCGCATCTTAGCGCAAGCGAGAGGTTACTGGGGTGCGAGAAGTAAACTGATCACTATCGCAAAGCATCATCTGGATAAAGGGATGCAGTATGCGTACAGGGATCGCAAAGCAAAAAAACGAACGTACCGTCAATTGTGGATCGCGCGTATCAATGCGGCTGCACGGCTTCACGGTACGACCTATTCAAAACTCATCGCCGGATTGAACAAGAAGGAAGTCAATATCAATCGTAAGGTGTTGGCTGAACTCGCAGTACACAATCCCGAAGCATTTACAGAGATTGTAAACTTTGTCAAAGCGTAATTCAAAAGAACTTCCCATCACTGGTTCACACTGAACAGCGGTGGGGAGTTTTTTATTTTATCGAAACGGTGACACATGCTTGACCAAAAAATCAACGACCTGCAAGCTGAAATCAACCTCCGCTTTCCGCAGATCACATCCAGCGACGATTTAGAAAAATTCAGGATCGAATACCTTTCCCGCAGCGGCAAGCTTGCCGCGCTCTACGAAGAACTCAAAGCAGTCCCAAAAGAACAGAAACCACTGTTCGGACAAAAGATCAATTCGTTAAAACAATCGACTGAATCACGCTTTGAGTCATTAAAGGGAACAATCAGTGCTTCTGCGGTGAAAAAGACCCTTGACATCGATATCACCCTCCCAGGGCGGATGATACCGAAAGGAACACGTCATCCCATAACACAAACGATGGAAGAGATGAAGAATATTTTCGTCTCAATGGGATTCGGCATCGCCTACGGTCCGGAAATTGAGGATGATTATCACAATTTCGAAGCGCTCAATTTTGCTGCGAACCATCCTGCGCGGGATATGCAGGATACATTTTTTGTGAAAGATGACGTCGTGCTGCGAACGCATACCACACCAGTGCAAATTCGCATCATGAAAAACCGTCCGCTGCCTCTTCGTATGATCATGCCAGGACGTGTTTATCGCAATGAGGCGGTTAGCAGTCGCAGCAATTACTTCTTTCACCAGGTGGATGGTCTGTATGTCGACAAACATGTCACCTTTGCGGACCTGAAGGGGACACTGGTCACATTTGCGAAGAATTTTTACGGAAATGACATTAAATATCGTTTCCGACCGAGCTATTTTCCATTTACCGAACCTAGTTTAGAGATGGATATTACCTGTTTCCTTTGCAATGGAAAAGGATGCCGTATTTGCAAACATACCGGTTGGCTGGAAGTGCTGGGAGCAGGCATGGTCCATCCGAATGTGCTTCGAAATTGCGGTCATGATCCTGAACAAGTTTCTGGATATGCTTTCGGTATGGGTGTTGACCGAATATCCCTCTTACGGTACGGAATCGACGATATACGTATCTTTTTTGAAAATGACATCCGATTTCTAAATCAGTTTTAATAAAACTCATATGCGTATAAGTTATAATTGGTTACGACGATACATTGATTTGAAAACGAGTCCTGAAGAGCTCTCTTTGCGCCTTACGAGTCTGGGTCTTGAGGTAGAGGCTGTAGAATACCTTGGAAAAGAATTTGAAGGATTTGTGGTAGGTGAGGTTGTGGATGTACAAAAACATCTGAATGCGGATAGGCTGCGGGTTTGCCGCGTTCGCGTAGGAAAGAAGCAAGAACCGCTCCAAATTGTTTGCGGTGCTCCAAATGTCGCTGCAGGACAGAAAGTGATCGTAGGACTCATTGGCGCAACAGTTCCCCATAATCAGCATGATACTTCCGGGAAACCTTTTCTTCTAGCAAAAGTTACCATTCGCGGCGTAGAATCTTCAGGAATGATCTGTTCTGCAAAAGAATTAGGTATTGGTGAAGATGCTTCCGGGATTATGGTGCTCGATGAAAAAGCAGTCGTAGGAACTCCGTTGGCGGAGTATCTGGGACTGAATGATGTGGCATTTGAAATTGGTATAACGCCGAACCGACCGGATTGCTTAAATCATATCGGTGTAGCAAGGGACCTTGCCGCATCGTATGGTAAAAAATATTCTGTACCGCCGGTGAAATTACGGGAAGATAAAAAGAATCCGATAGAAAAATTTGCAAAGGTCGTTGTTGAAAATGCGGTTGATTGTCCGAGATATACTGCGCGGATGATCCGGAATGTTACAGTACAGGAATCTCCCAGTTGGTTAAAACATTTGCTAACTGCTGCCGGATTGCGTCCGATCAATAATGTGGTCGACGTGACGAACTTTGTGATGATGGAATACGGTCAGCCACTGCATGCGTTTGATTACGATAATCTTTCGAAGCATACGATTGTCGTGAAGAGTGCTGTGCAAGGAGAGAAATTCACCACCCTTGACGGGAAGAACCATACACTGACCGGCAGCGAATTGATGATCTGTGATGGCGAGAAATCCGTTGCGATCGGCGGAGTGATGGGGGGGATGAATTCCGAAATATCCCAGACAACAACGACAGTATTGCTGGAGTCTGCATACTTTTCTCCAACCAGCGTTCGTAAGACCGCAAAGCGACTCGGCATCAGCACCGATGCATCATTCCGTTTTGAACGCGGTATTGATCCGAACATTACGGTTGAAGCATCTGCACGTGCAGCTGCGCTTATCGCAGAACTTTCCGGTGGATCAATTGCCGGCGGCAGTATCGACATCTATCCGAAAAAGATTACTAGTAAAAAATTAGTGTTGCGTACGGATCGGGTCAACGCAATATTAGGCACAGCGCTTTCAGCATCAGAGATAAAGAAGTTTCTTTCATCGATCGGTATCAAAGTCTCTGCAGGAAAAGCAAAGGGGACACTTGTTTGTGTGATTCCAACGTTCCGTCCCGACATTGAACAAGAAATTGATCTCATTGAGGAAGTGGCTCGTCTTTTTGGATATGATAATATCGAAAACAAAACTTCCAGCGAAGTCATGTTCACCAAGCCGGATCAAAAAGAACAACGGACAAATTCAATTCGGAAATGGTGCGAAGCGAACGGATTACAGGAAATCATGACCAACAGCCTGATCGATCGTGCGACGGCGCAGCTCTTCAGTCAGCAAATCGTTGCTGTTATGAATCCACTGAGTGTCGAACTGGAGGTGCTTCGTCCTTCAATGCTTTCGACAATGTTGCAGACAATGTCATTCAACTTCAATCATGGTGCTACTCATGTCCACTGCTTTGAAATAGGGAATGTCTTTTCATCGGACAATTCGCAAGCACAAACGTATGTGAAAGGTTATGCAGAGAAGAATATGATCGGAATCTGTGTTTCCGGGCATGCGCATGGCAATTCATGGTACGAAAAGCAGCGGAATGTTGATATTTTCGACCTAAAAGGTCTTGTTTTGTCGTTACTCCATGGTATCGGTCTTGACAATAGCAATTTAATTTATTACAATGCACCAAGTTCTTTAACTGAAATGACGATAGGTGTTGAAATCAATGGCACTTATGTCGGTTTCATCGGAAGGTGCCCGTCAGAATTGTTAAAGAAATACAAGATTGATCAGGAAGTATACTATGCGGAACTGGATGTTGACAGCATCGTAGCGTTCAATTCTGCAAAAAAATATAAACCGTTTTCTAAATTTCCGACTGTCGTACGCGATATCGCATTTATTGTCAGGAAAGAAACACCTGTTGTTGAAGTGGAGCAAGTGATACGCACAACAGGTGGCGGCACCATCACAGCAGTTACATTATTTGATCTGTTTGAAGGGAATACGCTAGGAGAAGGAAAGAAGAGTATCGCTTTTTCCATTAGTTTGAATTCGTTTGAAAAAACATTGACCGATACGGAAATCGATTCCGTCGTTTCAGCGGTGACCGGTGCAGTGACAAAAAAATTTGACGCAACTTTGCGAAGCATGTAATGGTGGACCAGAACATAGACCAACAATCATCTGATGCAGTTCATAGCGTAGAGAATGCGCTCTCTTCGTTATGGGATAAAGCCCGTGAAGCGTCGCTGCTCATTTCGACGCTCCGTGAAGAGAAAAAACGTCTGTTGAAAAAGATCGAAGAGCTAGAAGAAGAGGTTAGTCAGACAAAATCCCTGTCTGCACATCAACAGTCGCAAATCGAACAGTTGCGTCAGGATCTCGCGTCCGATACATTACAAAAGAATGGAAACATCGCTTTAGAGCAGGATGAGAAACGGATCCTGCAGCAGAAGATCCGGAATATTATCTCAAAATTAGATCAGTATTTAACACCAGAAAAGTAAGTTTTCTTCGGCTGACAGAAACTCACTTTTTACTTTACGACCTATGGACAGAAAAAGCGTACGTGTAAAAATATTCGGATCCGAATATCCTCTTCGCGGAGAAAGCGAAGAGTTCACGAAGAAGGTTGCCAATCACGTGGATGCGATGATCAACAGCGTCCACGATAAGATCCCGGAGCAGCCGCCGCTGACCATTTCTGTCCTTGCTGCGTTGAACATCACGGAAGACCTGTATAAAGAAAAAGAAAAGGGTTCACAACTCGTATCATCATTGGAATATGAATTATCGAAAATCACGAATTATCTTGATACGAGCATCAACAGCACAGAATCGTAACGTAAAAAAGGAGAACGCGTAAACAGTTTTAGTATCCGCATTGTCAGCCGCAGACAATATAAATAAAGAACCTATAGTTTTATTTATAGGGAGCGTCGCTCATAAACGTACTATTACAGGCCTC
>JBAYJG010000211.1:0-5824 GCA_041665225.1 Bacteroidota bacterium | reverse complement strand
TCCGTCACCGTTGATATCTCCCACCCCAAAATAACTCCCGAAACCAGTATAGTACTGCTCTCCGGGTATGTATAATCTACTTCCAAGATGATAACTCGGTGTATCAGGTGGAACTTCTGCACCCATATAGATATACATTTGGCCGGTGTTGAGTCCATTATCCGGATTTCTGTAATTTGGAGAATTAATGACAAGATCATATTTCCCATCTCCGTTAAGATTACCATATTTACCGTCAGTGCTAATAAGCGAATAATCATAGTCTGTCAATTTGGGAAAAGGGATGGTGTAATCTACTACTGTATCAATGGCAATCTGCGTAGTATCACTTCCATAGTAGAACAGCAGGTTCACAGTCCAATACCCTGTCGTTGAATCCATGCTCACAAACTCCATCGTTATTAAATCTTTCTGCACGTCCCCATTATAATCGCACACGGCGAGACATCGGCCTTTGTATTTCACATCTGCCGCTGTATCGAGGATTCCCGGTCCGCCATAAAATACGCGTGTTTCATTGGCATTGCCAAGCACCATATCAATATGCCCGTCACGGTTAATATCTGCTCCCTCAAGGTTAAATGCCCAGTCGTACCACGACAGGTTGAATAGTTGATCGAGATAAAATCTTTCAGCCTGTCCAAACAGTGCCGACGAATGGCAGAGCAAGATTACCACAAACAACATGATCGGCTTTCTCATTTTTTCGTTCCTCATTGTAATTTTTTTCTCCGAAGTCTTTTCTCAAAGTAGTAAAAAGAAATAATTAAAAGTAGAAAGTTGAAGTATGGAAACATTTCCGTTTTTACGCACTGGAACAAATGCGTTCTAACGGACTGGAACTAAGCTGCGTTGCAACGTTTTATCGCGGCCTCGAAACTGCTTTTTAATTTGCTGACTTCTTTCACTAACGTATGTTGTGTTTAGATTTATCAACTTTCGCAAAACACCCAAACTTAAATGTTGCCACTCCCTTTTTCGCGTACCGCCTAAATATTGAAATACAACTTTAGTCTCTTCCTCACGCGCAAGTGTACCCATTATTACACATTGTGGCAATACCGTACTTTGGGTATTTTTAAGCACGTGGAATAAAAGAGTATGAAAAATTGTTTTTGCTACTCTACATCACTTTTTAGGAATGGTGAAAATGTAGATACTGGATTCTGGCGTGCACTGGAATGATTCTCTTTTTTCTTCAGGCTTTTAGACTTTTACAGGGATGACACCGTTTTTGAGTACAAAGGAATGACACTAATAAGAGATCAAAAGAGAGGGGGCGGTCCGAATATGGTGCTGAGATTCAAAGAAATAAAGCCTTGGGAGAGGGATTTGTATTGACAGGGTATTAGGTATTGCGGTTATTTTCTCAGCTGAAAGAGAACGGATTGCATATCCTCTGGCAGACCACATTCAAACCGCATCATCGTTTTCGTGTGAGGATGGACGAATCCGAGCAGACGAGCATGCAACGCTTGTCGCGGCATCATTTCGAGTAGATTCTTCACTTCCGCCTTCTTTTTCCCTTCGATTCCTCCGACGACTATCTCTCTTCCGCCGTATGTGCTATCCCCAAAAACAGGATGGTGAATATGGGAAAGATGCACTCGGATCTGATGTGTCCGTCCTGTATGAAGATGCAATGCTACTAACGCAAGATAGTCGAACTGTTCCAGCACTTCATACTCCGTTACTGCATGTTTCCCGTCCGCGACAACCGCCACTTTTTTTCGGTCGCTCTTGCTCCGTCCCAGCGGCGCATCGATCGTCCCGCTCGCCTTTTTAAATCGCCCCCACACAATGGCGTGATACTCCCGTTCGGAGGTTTTGGCGGCGAACTGTTTGGCAAGCTTCTGGTGTGTCGTTTCATCCTTTGCCACCACTAATAAACCGCTGGTATCTTTATCTAAACGGTGCACAATGCCGGGACGAACTGTGTCGAATTCTTCATCCTCTTCGGCGTGCAGTTGCGATAGTTTCTCCGAGTGATGCATCAGCGCATTTACGAGCGTACCGGAATAATTTTTATAGGCAGGATGTGTAACCATACCAGCCGGTTTATTGACGACAAGCAGATAATCATCTTCATAGACGATCTCCAGCGGTATCGCCTCCGCCTTCACCTCAGGCGGATCAGGCCGGGAAAGCTCAACCGTGATCAGATCATCCGGCAGGATGACATAACTCGGTTTCACTGTTTTCCCGTTTACCAGCACTTCTCCATTCTTGATGGCTTCCTGAACTTTTGTCCGCGTGGCATTCTCTGTGTGCGACGTCAGATACACATCAAGCCGCTCTTTTGTCTGACCGGGGGGAATGCGCATTTCGAAGTGGTTTTTCATATTCTCTCAGTGATCTTGATAAAATTGAACGCCATTTCTCCATAATATTCGTGTGTTTTACCAAGCAACGCTTCGACTCCGTCCCGACAGTCATGTCCCAAAGGGATGGCTGTGCCACTGGCGAGTCCAATTTATTGGACGAGTCGAAGTCCCGCTCTTTGGATTCCGCTCATTGCGGGATTCCAAAAGCGGAACACTGTCGGGACATCGCTCAGCGTGACTATTTTTATTACAAGAGTCCTCTGAAAAGCCACAAATCTGTGCCATTCCAGGGAGTGTAGCGACGAGTCCCGTCACGAAGTGATGGCTTCGCCAAAGGGATCCCTTCGGGAGAATCTCGTTTTTCTGGCGTAATGCAAGTCTGAGATTTCTCGCTTGCCCCTTTGGGGCTTCGCTCGAAATGACCATGAACAATTAATATTTCAGAGGCCTCTACAAGACAATTCAATTGAATGTCGTTAGATTCAAAAAAAGATGCTCGCACGGGCGAGCATCGGGGATGGTCTATTAATGTAATGATTTTTAGGCCCTTCAACGCGCTCGTCCAAACAACGGACTCGCTTGCTCAGGGTGACAAACTATTTTTACTCTGTAGAATTGGACTCCGTCGTCGTTTCGCTTGCGGAAAAAGCGTCGGCATCAACCGCCGGGAGCGTTTCATCCTGGTCCACAAAGGAACGGTGGAAGATGAGCATCATCAGCACGCCGATGGAAACCGATGCGTCTGCAATATTGAATACCCAGAACCGCGTCAGGTAAAACCCCCACACATCGATATTAAAGAAATCAAAGTCGATGAAATCGACCACTTTCCCGTGAAACAGTTCGGATTCACCGTAAATCAATCCGTAGAATGTCCGGTCGATCAGATTGCCAATCGCACCGCCGAGGATCAATGCGAGTGAAATTCGGAACAGAATTTTCTCCGTCCGCATTACATACAGATACAGAAGAATGCCAAGACTGGCAGCAATCGAGAACAGTGTCAGGAACAGTTTCCCGTCCACAACCTCGATGCCGAATGCCATGCCGGGGTTCTCAATAAAAGTAATCCGGAGAAAGTCTCCGATCACCTGGATCGAACTTCCCAATTGCATACCCTTCAGAGAAAAACCAAGTGCCGGAATTTCGATCCCCTTCACAAGGAATTTGGTGATCTGATCGGCAATGACAATGAATGCGGTTAAAAAAAGAACTCTCACAGTTACATCGATCCCTTCTTCAGATTCTTGCACTCAATGCATAACTGCGCGTGCGGCACTGCTTCCAGCCGCGCTTTCGGTATCAGTTTGCCGCAATTGATACAGAATCCGTACGTTCCCTTGTCGATCCGCTTCAATGCATCGTCCAGGTAATTCAAGAACTTCCCTTCGCGGGAGGCAAACAAAAAAGTCTTCTCGCGTTCCATCGCATCCGTGCCCTGTTCCATGTGAGTGGAATAGGTGGAGTTCTCGCTTGCATACTCTCCGGTCGTCACATCCATCATGCTCTCTTTCAGGATCGCCAACTCCTCCAGGATCTCCTTCCTCTTCTCCGAAATGATCCCCTTGAAATACGTAAGATCCTTCGCACCGTACCCTTTGACCGCTTTCTTCTTCACCGGTTTTACAGCAGCAGTTTTCATTTTTGCAGCCGATGTTTTCGGATGTGCCGCTTTTTTTGCCGGTTTGGATTTTGCTTTTTTGATGACCTTTTTTGCCATTGTTATCCTTTTTGAAAATGACAATGCAGTGATTTAGACTTTACTGATGCTGATTTCACATTGTATGCCGTTGATATCTTCCTTCACGGAATCCCCATTTACCGACGCTTTCTGCAATCCAACGGAGAGCGTCTCACTCATAATATATGTCGATGATTGCAACAATGCTTCGGTCAGTTCGTCGTTTGTGTTAAACACAATCGAGATCCGGTCAGTAACTTCCAGCCCCGAATCCTTCCGGAGATTCTGAATCCTACTGACGAACTCCCGCGCAAATCCTTCCGTCTTCAATTCCGGCGTAATCTCTGTATCCAATGCTACAGTCACTTTCCCGTCGGATTCGACGATCCATCCTTTAATTTCTTCTGCCACGATTTCCACATCCTCGTGAACGATGGTGACCGGATTTCCTTCGACCGTTATCGGCACTGTGCCGTCGCCATTGAGTGTTCCGATTTGCTCCGGCGTAAAGGTACGAATTACTTCGGCAACTTTCGATGTCGATTTTCCATATTTATTACCAAGCACTCTGAAATTCGGTTTGATCTTGTATTTGATAATATCCTGGTCGATTTTTGCATCCAACTGTTTCACGTTGATCTCGTCCAAAATAATATCTTCCACTGATTTTAACAGGGCATATTCCGTCTTATCCTTCACCGGCACCAGGATCTTCAGTAAGGGCTGACGCACTTTCAGGTTCGATTTCATCCGCATTGCCCGGACCAATCCAACGATCCTGATGGCACGATCCATGCGTTTCTCCAGCGCCGGATCGATTGCAGCAGCATTGACTTCCGGTAACATCGAAAGATGGACAGAAGACCTTGATTCTCTACCGGAAACAACGTTCAGATTACGGAAAATCTCATCTGCAAGGAAAGGGGCGATAGGTGCCGTCAGTTTCACGATGGTTTCAAGACATTCATACAATGTTTGATATGCAGCTGTCTTATCTTTTCCTTTTTCGCTTTTCCAGAACCGGCGGCGATTCCTGCGGACGTACCAGTTGGAGAGATTATCCAACGTGAAATCCGCGATCGCGCGCGATGCCCGAGTCAGGTCATATTCATCCATATACTGCCGATATTCGTTCACCAACGAGTTGAGCGAGGAGATGATCCATCGATCGATCTCGGCACGTTCTGCAATCGGCACAACCGGTTCACGAAAATCGAATTTATCGATGTTCGCATAGAGCGCGAAGAAGGAATAGGTATTCACCAGCGTACTGAAGAATTTCCGCTGTACCTCTCCGATCCCATCCTCATCGAAGAGTGTAGGACGCCAAACCGGTGATTGGGAGACCAGATACCATCGTGTTGCATCGGCACCGTATTTTGCGATCAGGCCGAACGGATCGACCGTGTTTCCCTTGGACTTGGACATCTTCTGCCCGCTCTTGTCCAGAATCAATTCGTTCACCAGCACATTCTTATATGCCGGTTTATCAAACAGGAACGATCCGATGGAGTGCAGAGTGTAGAACCACCCGCGTGTCTGATCGATCCCTTCAGAAATGAAGTCTGCAGGATACGCAGAGTCGAAGATCTCCTTGTTCTCGAACGGATAATGCCACTGTGCAAAGGGCATCGCTCCGGAATCGAACCATACGTCGATCAATTCAGGAGTACGTTGTAAGTACGTGCCGGAAGCAGTTTTGAACACGAGCCGGTCTACTGTAGGTTTATGCGGATCCAATGTCTTGATATCTTCCTTCGTAAAGATCTTGCCTGAAGGATTTCCATTCTCATCCAACCACTCAGCGCCGACAAGCTCT
>JBAYJG010000210.1:0-5867 GCA_041665225.1 Bacteroidota bacterium | reverse complement strand
TTCTGCATTTCGTCTTCCTGCAGCTTCGTCACCTTGTCATAGATCTCCACGCCGAGTTTCACGACATACAGCATAAACTCGCCCTGCCACGGTTTGTTGATAAAGCGGAAGACCTCGCCGGCATTGACTGATCCAATGATCGCATCCAGATCGGAATATCCGGTCAGCAGCATGCGGACACTGTTTGGGCTGATCTCCTTTACCTGACGAAGCAGTTCATGGCCAAGCATGCCGGGCATGCGCTGGTCGCTGACAACCACTTTAATCGGGACTGATTTGATAATTTCCAGCGCATCAAAACCGTTCTCCGCCAGATAGACTTTGTATTTGCTTTTGAACAACATATTCAACGACGAAAGGATCATCGGTTCGTCGTCAACGAACAATATGTTCGCTTTTTCTTCTACTATAGGCTTTGCCATAATCGTATCTCCTTATCACATCACTGATAATGTCATCTTTTAATTCACGCTCGGCTGCATTGCCGGAGCAGATTCTTTCTTTGCAAGACGCGGCTGCATCACCGGTATGCGGACGAAGAAATCCGTTCCGCGGCCGACTTCACTTTCTACTTTGATCGATCCGCCGTGTTTTTCAATAATCTTGTACGAAATGGAAAGTCCGAGACCGGTTCCTTCTCCGACCTTTTTTGTCGTGAAGAACGGCTCGAAGATCTTGCTGAGGTTTTCGCGTGCGATACCTTTTCCAGTATCGGAGATCTTGACCACCGCCATATCGGGATTGCCCGGCTCCTTGTACGTCCGAATGGTGATGGTTCCCTGACCGTCGATCGCCTGTGCAGCATTCGTCAACAGGTTCAGGATAACTTGGTTGTACTGGGCCGGATAGCATTCCGCCATCAGGTTCGGTTGGTAATCCTTTTTCACTACCGCTTTATTTTTGATAACGTTGTTCGCGATGACGAGCGTTGCATCAAGTGCGCTGTTCAGATCAACTTTCGCAAGGTCCGCTTCATCCAGACGGGAGAATTCACGCAAGTTCTTGATCAGCTCTTGGATGCGTTCCGTTCCGACAAGCGCCTGCGACAACATCGTCTTACTATCTTCGAGCACGGTATTCTTTTCCAGTTCCGTGGAAAGATTAGCCAGGTCCGTTACGGTCTGTTCTAATCCATCCTCTACCCCGTTCACCAGCATGTCGAGCAGCTTGCGGTACTGTTCCACCGCATCGTTGATGGTCTGCTGATTGCCGATCATCATTTCAATATTGTTCTTTACATAACCGAGCGGCGTATTGATTTCGTGTGCAAGACCCGCGACCATTTGACCGAGGGATGCCATCTTCTCTCCTTGCACCAGAGCGGTTTGTGTTTCGCGCAACGCCCTGTTCGTGGATTCGATCTGAATTCTATTGTCTTCAAGTTCTTTATTACGGGAAAGCAAACTCAGTGCGATCTGGTTGAACGAACGTCCCACACGCCCAAGCTCATCGCGTGTTTCTACCTCCACGACCTCGGTGATCTTGCCTTCGTTCAATTGCGTTGCCACACCTTCCAGCGTATGCACTGTGTCGATCACAGAGCTGTAGAATCCGCCCAACAGATAGGACACGAAGATCAACACGAGGATCGTACCAGCGATGTAGATTAATACCTGGTTCTGCAGGCTGCTGATACGCACTTCGATTAGATTCTTCAGAATCGGTAGTTGGACGTCAAAGACATCATACCCCGCTTTAATAGGACGATCGATGACATTCAGATCGATACCGCGCAGAGTGCGCAAGCTATCGTCCAAAACTTCGGATTGCAGCGATTCAATGTATTGATCGGTATTGGATTTCAGGTCCACATACGACGGTTCAACAACCGGGCTGACGGGCTGATTATATGTATTGATCCGGTTGACTGCATCGGCGATATCGGCCATCAGCGGTTGAATATTACCTGCTTGCACCGTAAACGCTGTGCGTTGTTCCGGATTTAGTTTTGGCGTCTTCGCAATTGTCCGTAAGAGGTTTTTCGACTGACTTAATGCCTCGGTCAACTGAAGAACCTTGAAGTTAGTGATGTTCATCAGATAGTATGTTTCGATATCCGTATCGAGTGTGAGGTTGGAGTTATCAGCGACGTCCACCACCAACGCAAGGGCATCGGCTATGAGCTTGTTGTGAAGCTCTTCGCTCTTTTCGATCTTATGCGTAAACGCGCGGCTCTTCAAGTTCTTCCAGTCGATCTTAATATTCTTCCATTGTTCCCGGACGGCAAGGGCATCGCCATACTGCGTATCGACGGAATCAACGCTCAACACAGCCAGTTCGATCTCCTGTTGCGCCTGCGTCATCAATACTTCGGCGGACGAATCGCCCATAAAGAATTGCACAGAATATTCGCGATGGTTCTGCACTTTTTCGTAGAAATGCCGCAAAGCCGCGTTGTACGAAATACCGGTCAATTCCTTCTGCGAATATTCAACGTTCCGGGTGATCTGTGTCGCAACGATATAGAGCAAACTACCGCTCGGGATCAACAACAGCACCAACACAATGGCGAATTTTTGCAGATAGTTGAGGCGGTTCATCAACAATGCGCCAAGACTGAAAATTGCTTGTCTCATATGGTAACTCCGTTAATTAATGAAATAGTGTAAATTAAAAATACATTCATGCCGCTACCGATAAGCGTTGGATCACATCCACAACCCTGTCGAATTCGATCGACTTGTCGAAGAAGAAATCCGCTCCTTCTTCAAAACATTTTTTCCGGTATTCATCCTGCGCATAGTTCGTCAGCATGATCACTTTCGAGGTGATCTGTTTAGCGCGGATATTCTTCAGCACGTGGATACCGCTGCCGCCGGTCAGGAAAATATCAAGGATGATCACATCCGGCCGCATGCGCACGATGGATTCCGTCGCAGCAAGCGGGTTATCCGCATAGCCAATAATATTGATCGAGGGTACTTCGGATAGCATGGAGGTAAGACGGTCCCGAACGATCTCGGAGTCGTCCACAATAAAAACTTTTACTGGTTTCGTATGATCGTGTGTTTGCATAGGTGGTGTGGTTTACTATACAAACTAATACAGGAAATAAGTATCGGAGAATGGCGATTTCTTTTGTCGGTGTTTGTCCTACAAATCGACGATCTTGTTCTGCATGGCATAACGCGTCAGTTCGGCGTTGGAGGAGAGATGCAGTTTTTCCAAAATGCGTGTACGGTAAGTGCTAACAGTCTTGACGCTCAGCGACAGGGCGTTGGCAATATCGGAGACTGACTTGCCGGAAGCGATATATTGTAATACTTGGAATTCCCGGTCTGACAGCGATCCGTATCCCTCCCCCTTATTGGTTTCCTGCACCATCGTCAGCAGTTGTTCGGACAGAACAGAACTAATATACCTTCCCCCCTTCAGGATTTTCGTTACTGCGCTCACCAGTTCTTCCGGCGCACTGTTTTTCGTCAGATATCCCATCGCTCCCGCCTTTACAACCCGCAGTGCATATTGATCCTCGGGGTACATACTGAGCACTAAAATGGGAAGCTTCGGGAACCGCACTTTGATATCTTTCAGCAAGTCAAGCCCGCTTCTGCCCGGCATACTGAGATCCAGAATGAGAATATCGAATTTTTTTGATGCAATGAGAGGAAGCGTTTCGGAAGCATTGGAAGATTCGCCGAACTCCACATTCTTCATCCCTTCGGAGAGGATCTGTTTCAGCCCTTTTCGGACAATAGTATGATCGTCTGCAATAAGAATGCGGGTCATAGGGTTTTTACGAAGAGGATTCCACAAGAGGTATACGGACACGGACTGTCGTTCCTTTGTTCGACACGCCGATCACATTCACTTCGCCATTGAAACTGGCAGCGCGTTCCTTCATACCAAGGATACCCACCGACCGCGGATTGGCAAGTTCGTTCGGAGCGATTCCTTTCCCATCGTCTTCGATGGTCAAAATAACATTTGTTCCTTCGCGACGAAGAGAGATAGTTACATTTTTTGCCTGCGCATGACGAATGACATTCGTCAGTGATTCCTGGAAAATACGGAAGAACGCAGTGGAGCGTTTCTCATCCATCTGCAGCTCTTCGTCCAGATGGAATGAAAAATCGATGCCGGTCCGTTCGCTGAAATCTTTTCCCTGCCATTCAATGGCCGCGGCAAGACCGATGTCATCAAGAATGCCGGGACGAAGATCGGTCGCCAGTTTGCGGACCTTATGAATGGTTGCATCCGCAAGATCCATCATCGACTTCAGCCGTTTCAGGATCGTCTCGTCGGCAGTACTTACTTTATTACTCACCCACGCCAAATCCATTTTTAATCCAGTCAATGCCTGTCCAAGATCATCATGAATTTCCCTTGCGATATGCGTTCGTTCTTCTTCACGGATGTTTTGCAGCCGGACCGTCAATGCCCGCAGCTGTTTCCGCGAACTGTCAATCTCGATTTCGGCATGCATTCGCTCGGTAATGTCCGTGATGGTGCCGACAAAACCAGCCAGCGAACCATCGGCATTTACTTCGGGCAGCGCCTGGCCCATTACCCATAATTCCGTCTTGTCGCCTTCCCGATAGATGCGGTATTCAGACTGAAACGGAGTCCGTTCCCGCACACAACGATGCCATTCCGTTCGAATGCGTTTTCTGTCGTGCGAGTGTACTGCATTCAAAAATCCGTCGCCGAATGCCTGATCGTAGCTCAACCCAGTGATATCACACCAGCGTTCGTTTACGTACAGATAGAATCCGTCCGCCGAAGCAAGAAAGATCCCCACTGTAGAAACTTTTGCGAGCGTATTGAACCGTTCCTTACTAAGACGTAATTCTTCCTGTACACGTCGTTTGTCGATGGCGCTTTCGATCGCCGAACCGAGTCTGGCCGAATGTTGTTTGAAGACGTAGTCCGACGCACCGGAGCGCATGCATTCCACCACCGTCTCTTCATTCAAAATGTCGGAATAGATGATCAGTGGCGTGGTCGCGATCATGTTTTTTAAAATACCGATCGTATCAGCCGGCTTCAGTTCAGCGAGATTATAGTCGAAAATGATGATTTCGGGGGAAAATTCTTCGAGTGCTTCGGGGATGAGATCGAATGATGCAATATGACGCAATTCATACACAAGACCGGAACGGCGCATTTCGCTCGTAAAGAGTTCCACGCTTTCCTGGTTATTTTCAATAAGAAGAATTCGTGTTCGTTGCGTCATTCAATCGTTCTTGCATGAAATGCATAAATTTGCCTGCAAAGTATAACGATTGTTTGAGTGAAAATCAATTTGTGAATCGTTAGAGTTTCTTTAATAGCGAAGAGTCTGATTTTTCTCTTCTCTCCATTTTTCCTTACATTGGGTCAATGCACGGAACAATCCTTGAAAAATTCCATCCTGTCGTTCGTTCGTGGTTCACCCGCACTTTTGGTGCACCATCACCGCCGCAGTCGCTGGGATGGCCTTCCATTTCGGATGGAAAAAATACACTGATCGTCGCACCAACCGGTTCCGGAAAGACCCTCGCGGCGTTTTTGTGGTGTATCAATCATTTGGTAGAAGAAAATATTTCCCGGCCGCCCAAAGAGCAAAGTGACGTTCTCCATCATCGGCGTGGACCGCGCCGGCAAAGGAACGCTGCAAACGGTATCCGTATTTTGTATGTTTCGCCGCTGAAAGCGTTGAACAACGACATCCATCGCAATCTTGAAGTTCCTTTGAGCGGAATCCTGGAAGATGCACATGCAGCCGGTATCCCGATGGAAGAGATCCGCAGTGCCGTACGGACTGGCGATACGACACAAACGGAACGCGCGCGGATGCTGAAGTATCCTCCCGACATTCTGATTACAACTCCTGAGTCCCTGTTCCTGATGCTCTCGTCTGAAAAATCGCGAATGCTGTTCCATTC
>JBAYJG010000209.1:0-5886 GCA_041665225.1 Bacteroidota bacterium | reverse complement strand
GATAATTCATGTCATCATCTTCCGGCATGCATACGATGTTCTCCTTCAGACTTTCCTTGCCGTAATGTCTGTTCCATGGATATTTTTTGAGGAGAGTTTCCGGGATACCGTTGGCGGTGATATAATCGTTGATCGGCCATGATCCGTTCGAAGAGAGTAATTCAATGATCCCAGCGCGAGGATGTTTCTCAACAGGTTTGCCCAGCAGACAGCCCGCACTGCGGCCAAGCCAACCTCCTGCTATTCTATCTTCAATGAATGCCGATGAAAATGGTTGAACAGCACCTACCACAATGCGACATTCTTTGGCGATGGAATTCCAATCCGAAGGCTCATGAACGGCATTCTTCACGAGGGAAGATGTCGATTCCAGTTTTTGGTAGAATTTTTCCGCCTCCCCGCGAAAGCCGTCGTCATTACTCCTTCCGTGAGAGATCGTATTCCATTCCTCGCGCAGACTAGAGACATCGTTTCCTTCTTCAGCGCGCTGCTGAAGCTCATGGGTGATTCGTTCCGGTATTTCCAGCCAAGAGATTCTCATGATGATATTTTTTGTCCTGCCATATTCGATATTTGCATCGCTAGTGTGGTATAATCTTTCCCGGCAAGAGACGGTATACAGATCCCTTTCATCGTCCGAATTGCATTCATCCATTGCTCGCTGACGGTCATTGATGTATCCATAGCACCGGAAAGCGCACCAACCATGGCAGGAAGTGTTTCTCCGCTTTTCGCGAACATGGAGGAGGTCATCACTGCTGTTTCAAAGTGATTCCCATGTACTTTTGCTATGCTTAATGCCAGCGCCAGCGTTTCCGGAGCAGCGTTGCCGTAACTGTATTCCCGATTGACGATCGCCGTTTGCAACTGCGGCATAACGGAAAAAATTGAATTAGTTTTCGCGGTGATGTTCATTGCTTCAGTAACTGTTCGATGAATCCATGATGATGTCGGTAAATATTGGAGTGCAGTATCGATTGCTTCAGAGATGGTTTTCCCGGAACAGATCAAACTGAGCACGACAGCCATCGACTGAGCGGCCCATATACCGTCTTCACTATTCGTTACCGATGCGTCGATCTCTGCAACTCGGGCTGCAGCGTCCGGCTGCCCTGCACAAAGAAGTCCTATCGGTACTGCGCGAGACATAGCTCCGTCGTCAAAATAGTGAGGGTTCTCTTTTCCGCTTTGGGGTGGTCGAATTCCTTTTTTCAAATTCGCAAGTGCCGCCTGCGTGCTGACGCCACCTCGGATCGGCGCAGTGGATTTCACAAGTGATAGCCATTCGTTCAGTATGGAACGGTCATATCCATGCAGACCGTTTTGCAATAATGATCCGGCGGAAAACGCAGCCCATTCGGTTTCATCAGTTGGGGAAATATCGAAATGATATGCCGGCTGATTCAATGAAAACGGCATCGGAGTAACAATGACATTCGTTGCTTCGGATGACGCGTCGATTTCACGACGAATTCTTCTCGTCCACTCCGGGAGCAATACGCTGCGATGGAACATCGCCGTCCAGCTGACCGCATCGCCGACGGCAAGTCCGATCATCGAATTCAACGCACGTTGTTTGCCATCATTCATTAGTGTTTACTCCATACCGCAGCAAGGTCCGCCAGTTCGTCGGCAACCTGTGTGATATTCATATTCTTTGCAGCCGCAATACAAATTCCACGGGATGTGCCTATTCTCTTTATCCATCGTTCAGGAATCACCTGTACTCCCTGTGATGCTCCACAGACAGCCCCTGAGATTGCCGCGATGGTATCGGTATCCCTGCCGAGATTGACCGCTCCAAGAACAGCATCCGTAAAATTTCCTTTGGCAGCAAAGATGATACCGAATGCCAATCCAACCGCTTCCGGTGCTACATCCGGCCAGAAATAATAATTGCACGCAAGAGATGCGTGAAGCGGTTTCAACGAACTCCACACATCCGCGCTGCTGGTTCCAATTGCGATTCCTCGTGTAATTGAAGAATGTGTCCAAGAATTTTTTGGAATCACATCCAAAGCGCTTTGCACAATTTTTTCCAATGATGCACCGGTCATTGCAACAGCTATCGCTGCTGCAACAGCCTGTCCGCTATAAATTCCTTCACCCGCATTGGCGACGGCACCATCCTCCTTCGCCAAATGAGCGGCGAACAGCGGATCGCCGGTTGCCGCAATACCGTACGGAGCTACACGCATTGCCAATCCATCGCTCCAGCTGTGCGCATGCTGACCGGTGGCCGGTGGCTGTAATCCTTTCTGCAATTGATTGATCGCCATGATCTCGGAGAATCCTGCCCCTTTATACGCACTCGTAGAATTAATAATCTCTTGTCTGTATGCTTCTGCGACCAATGAGGATGTTAATCCCCGCTTATGACGCAGCAACAATTTTGCACTGAAGAGCGCATATTCCGTATCATCGCTTCCTCCCTGGTCATCAGTAAGGAAATCCGTGATCCTTCCCCACCGTGCAGATATTTCATCGGGTGTTTTTCCTTCCGTGGGACTGCCAAGGGCATCGCCGACTGCAAGTCCCAGGAACGCACCGCGCGCTCTGTCGTTAGAAGTGATCACCACACCTCTCCTCTTTTTTTGTAGCGTGAGAGGACAATATTGCTTTCATGTTCTATGCGCTTTGCCGCCTCGTCGACTGTCATCCTTCCCGCAAATAATTCCTGGAATGTCGGATTCGCAACGCGGCTTTTCCACTCCTCATATCCTGGTGCACCGAGCCATGATCCGACACCAAGTGTGGAAACGGCCGAACAGGTGATATCCCAGCCACCGACGGAGTCCTGGAACTCAGGCATCGCAAGGCACGATTTCCGTGCCGGCAGCATCCAATCGTTCAATGCAAGCCGAGCCGTATTTTTTGAACTGAGCATAAACTCGATAAACTGCATCGCTTCCTTTGCCCGTTTCGATTTTTTCGGTATGCTGAGCGTTTGTGTGCTTGCTCCATATATCTGCGTCTTCGCTTTCAAGGGAGGCATTACTCCCCACCGGAACTCTTTCGGCGCGTTAACGACAAGCTGCTGTCTTCCCCACGACCCGATACCGATGAGCATCGCATACTTCCCGCTGAAAAATCCGGGAATCATCCCTGCACCCGACTCTCCGATGCTTGATGGCGATGCCGACTTGTCCTTATACAACATATTGACGATTGTTTGCAGCAATTGCTTTTCCTCGTTCTCCACTTTCACGACATAGTGATCTCCCTCCTTCTGGAAAAACGATCCACCAAAACTGATGGAGGTGTTCATGATGATATTTGCCGAACTCCTCAATCCGAATGCTGCGCCATATTGATCTGTGATACCATCTCCATTCGTATCTTTCGTTAAACGTCGAGCGGCGGCTTGCAGGTCGTCCCACGACCAGGGATGTTCCGGTGTCGGAGGGATAATTCCTTCTTTCTCTAACAGCGATCTGTTATACAGTACGACAAGCGATTCAATAAGGAAAGGTATTCCGCCGATTTCACCGTTCGGGCGAGTGACTGTTTTCCATGCAACATCAAGAATATCTTCTTTCATCTCCATGGGAATATAAGGCGAAAGATCCGTCAAATAACCGCGCATGGCGTAATCGATAATCACGGACGATTCGTAATGGAAAATATCCGGAACATCCCCAGTTTCGAATGCAGTAATAAGATAATCGTGCGCTGAATTCCACGTTCCTTGAATATACTCCACCTTCATATCAGGATGGGCTGTATTCCATTCGTTCACAATGGATTTGTTCGTAGTGATCGCTCGTTCCTGCCATGCAAGACTGACAAACCTCAGCGGTCGTTCCTTCGGATCGTCATTTTTACCCTGGAACCAAATGAACAAAACAGTTCCACAGACTAACACAAGTACTATGAAAATGAATGTTCTCATTATCCTTTCAATGCCCCAGACACAAGTCCTGTTGTAAACCATTTCCGCAACGAGATGAACAATATCATCGACGGGATTGTTGCGATGACGCTTGCTGCAGCAAGCGGACCCGTTCTCGCCTGTCCTTCCATCCCTGTGTACCGTGCCAACTCCACTTGCAGTGTGGCAAGTGCCGGACTTTTCATTAGGACGAGCGCAAAGAAGAATTCATTCCATGCAGAAATAAATGCGAACAACGCCGAAGCGCCGATGGCAGGAAGCAACAACGGCGTCAGTACAGTGATGATCACCTGTGAACGGCTTGCACCGTCGATGACTGCGGCCTCCTCCAATTCAATAGGAATACTTTTCACATATCCATGCATCATCCACAGCACAAACGGCAGCGACCAAACGACATAGATCAATGTCAATCCGGTGAGTGAATCGGTCAATCCAATATACCGCAGCATGACATAGAGCGGAATCATCACCAGGATGACTGGAAAAATCTGCGAAACCAGAATCCATCCTAGAATCGCATTATTGACCATGGATTTGTACCGCACCATTGCATAGGCAGATGGAACGGCAAGCAGGATCACGAGCAATGTTGAAATAGCGCCGACAATCACACTGTTCCACATGCTTCGAAATAATTGTTGACCATCGACCACCGTACGATAGTGATCCAATGTAATCTGTTGCGGCAGAATCGTCGGTGCACCGGAATAAATCTCCTGCGTCGGCTTTAAGGAACTGGAAACAACCCAGAGAATCGGAAAGAGCAAGAAGACGATAAACAGGATGATTGTGCCGTGGATTACGAGTTTTGTTATCAGTTTGTTCATGATTCATTCCTCTCGCGTAATTGCACACGAATGTACATGAACAAGATGAGCGAAAGAATTATGACCATCACATTGCCGATAGCCGCTGCATAACCGATATATCCGTAACGGAATCCTTCCTCATACGCCGCCAGCATCGGAAGCCGAGTCAATCCACCCGGTCCTCCCTGCGTCAACACCCAGATGATGCCGAATGTATTGAAGTTCCACATAAATGTGAGGGAAACAATCGCGGCAAGGACCGGTTTGAGAACAGGAATAGTGATATTCCAAAACTGATCCCATATCCCGGCGCCGTCGATCGTGCTCGCTTCGTACAGATCATTAGAGATCGTTTGTAAACCTGCCATCAAAAAGATGGCCGCTTTTGAGATCTCGCCCCACACTCCCGCAACGATCACTGCCGGTATCACATACTCAAAACTGGAAAGCCAGTTGATCGGTGCAGAAATCACACCAACATCGGTCAAAAGAATGTTTATTGCTCCGGCATTCGGCTCATACATTTGTCGCCACAAAATACCGCGGATAATTGGCGGCGTCGCCCACGGAATCAGGATCAAGATAGTATAGAATGCAGTAAACCGAATTTTTGTGTTAAGGAGTAATGCAAGTCCAAGTCCAAGAGAAACCTGAAGCGCCGTTACGACAACAGTCCAGATCATACCGATCCTGAACGAGCTCCAGAAATACTCATCCTGAAACAGCTGAATATAATTGTCAATGCCGTTGAACGCGATCGGATCGCCGAGACGATAATCGGTGAATCCAAGATAGATGCCGCGCAATAATGGCAATAAGGAAAAAACAGTCACCAACAGAATCACCGGCATCAGCAATTGGAGCTGTCCCAGTTCCTTTTTTGAATAGAGCGTATGTGCTTTTTTAGTGTCGGTCATCTGCAGGGACTAATGGTTACTGACCAATGAAACACAGCACCGTATCAATTCTTTTTCATATTCTGCATGGAAATTACCGACGGTATTTCTCGCAGAGATGATGATCAGGTCGTTCTGCGGATCGATACGAAAGACCGATCCTGATGCGGCTCCATGACCAAACGCCAAGGGACTTAATCCATTCCCTTCCATTGAAGATGTTCCTATCCCCCAGCTCCGGTCACTGTTCGTCAACTTCTTCGGAAGCATTGTATCAAAAGATTGT
>JBAYJG010000208.1:0-5899 GCA_041665225.1 Bacteroidota bacterium | reverse complement strand
CCGCACCTTCGATCATCACGGGGGTACCGGTGTAGCGTTCCTTCAGTGAATCAGTCTTTTGCGCCTTGGCGGTATCGAGCACGCCGTATGATTCCAGCTCGTTGGTATTCCAGTTCACATCAATGCGTTCAGATTTCAGGCTGAGGTCTTTGAAACGGACATCGCCCTTTCCGAAGATCTTCATCTGTTTATTCTTGAAGGTAAAGACGATGGAATCGTTCGCGGAATAGACGACGGCGGAATCGATTCCGCCGGAAGTTGTTGTTAGCGAATCTGTCGAGGCCTGTGTCGAGTCGGTAGAAACGGAAAGGGAATCATTTGTCTGAGAAAATGCTGCAGAGCATAGAAAAGCCTGCAGCACGATCAGAACGGCAACAGTACGGACGGAGTAGATCCGTCGTGCAGTATTGATCCAAGTTCTCATCAAATAATCGATCAAGCGCGTATGTCCGTCGTGTGTCAACGTCTGTTAGAGGACCATTCCCGCGGCACCGAAAATACCGGCATCATTCCCAAGCTGGGCGCGGACGATCTTGATCCCGTCCCGCAGCGGTTTCTGCACGTTGCGGATTACCGACTGATGGATCGCTTGATACACAAAATCGCCGACGGCTGAAACGCCGCCGCCGATTACCGTAACGCGGAAATCGAGGGTGTTCATCACGCCGCCGATCATCACGCCGAGCAATGTACCCGCTTCGACGAGAATTTCGTTCGCCAGTGCGTCGCCGGCTTCAGCCGCTTTGGAAATGTACATGGGGGAGATTTTTTCCACATCGCCGCCAACGAGTTCAAGAATTTTTGATTTCGGATTGGATTTCAGTTTTTCGATCGTCCGTTTGGACAAATACTTTTGGCCGACATAGGCTTCAACGCAGCCTTTCGTTCCGCAGTTGCACTGCAGTCCGTCGTAACTGACAGAGATATGACCCACTTCACCTGCACCGCCGGAGATACCGCGATAAATGTGATTGTTCATAATAATGCCGCCGCCGACTCCTGTGCCCCAGATGATGAAAAGAAAATTTGGATACTCTTTCCCCGCTCCGAATTTCGATTCCGCCACGGCAGCAACATTGGCATCATTATCGACTTCAACGCGCATATTGAAAACTTTCGAAATCTCGTCCGCAAGCGGGACCACATCCCATTGATTCATATTCGGGGGACTTTTCACAATGCCGCCCGGATTCTGGATGAGTCCGGGAGCGCCGATGCCGATACCAGCAACCGTTGCGCCTTTGGCGTGCGGAAGCACTTCCTGAATGGATTTAACGATCTGTCCAATCACCGCCTGCGGGTTCACTTCCGCCAGCGTGGGGAGTTTCGATTGTGCGAGAATTGTTCCGTCACTGTTGATCAATCCTGTCTTTACTGTTGTGCCGCCAAGGTCGACACCGATTGCGAGTTGTTGTGCCATAGTTTGTCTATCCTAACGTAATGCAGAGTTCTGCGTTTGAGAGTTGAGTAAGAACATGTAATTCGTCTGAATGTAATTGAGAATCTTTTCCGCGATCACTTTGTGCCCTTCCTTATTTGGATGGATACCGTCGAGGCAGATCAATTTCGTATAGTCCTCCGTCTGCAGAAAGGAAGAACGGATATCAATAAGCCGTGTCTTCGTTTCCTCAGCAACGCGGAGAATTGCAGCATTGTACTGTTCATGCCAGGAATAAATTCGCGAGATATTCCCGATATACTTCAGGATGTTTTCCTGTGCCTGCACGCTATTCTTGCTGATCCATCGAAAATATTTTTCAGCATCCAGCGGAGGCAGCGAGACCAGCACCGGAATGATATTCATGGAATTCAACTGCGCCACTAATTCACTGAGGTGCTGATAGAACGTCTTACATTCGGTCTTCGGATGGAAGTCCCCCGCGGGATTTTCCGCAATGGCATCCCATTGAAAATCGCAGTCATTACCGCCGAATTCAATCAGGACGATATCGGGCTTTCGCTGCAAAACATCGTTCTGCAGCCGCTGCAGTCCCTCCACGATCGTACTTCCAAATTTTGCCGCGTTAAAGACGACGCCGCGCAATTGTTCCTTCACAAGATTAGCAAAACTCTCCAGCAAAAGAGAGTGCCGGCATTTTTCTTCATCATAGATCACACCGCGCGAAATGGAATCACCAAACACCACGATCGTGCAGTGTTCTTTCAGTTTTTCAATCATCGATTCTGCATCCATAGCATCACTTCTTTCTCTTCCACAGAGTATCCAGCCGCTCTTTGATCTGCTTTTCCCTGCCATTCTCTGTCGGAGTATAGTAGCGTTTATGTTTTAGTTGGTCGGGCAAATTCTGTTGTTCGACAAAATTCCCGTTGAAATCATGTGCGTATTTGTATTCTTTGCCGTAGTTCAAGTCCTTCATCAGTTTCGTCGGAGCGTTCCGCAGATGGAGCGGTACCGGCAGGTTCGGCAGCCGTCGGACATCGCTCATCGCTTCATCGATGGCAACATAGGAAGCATTGCTTTTCGGCGCACCAGCGAGATATGTCGCGACGTTCGACAGAATGATCCGTGCTTCCGGCATGCCGACATAATCCACTGCAGTGAATGCATCCACTGCAAGCATCAGCGCCACCGGATCCGCATTGCCGATATCTTCGGAAGAAAGGATAATCATTCTACGAGCGATAAATTTCGGATCCTCTCCCCCTTCCAACATTCGCGCCAGCCAGTACACGGCAGCATCAGGATCACTTCCCCGCATGCTTTTGATGAATGCGGAAATGATGTCGTAATGCTGCTCCCCCTTTTTATCATACAGCGAATATTTGCGCTGGAATGCCTCTTCCAGAATTTCCTTCGTCAACCGATGGATTCCGTCCGTGCCTGCGGGAGAGATCTGAAATGCAATTTCGAGCCCGTTCAACAGTTTTCGCGCGTCGCCGCCGGAGAGGAGTAAGAAATATTCCTGGTCATCGATTACGACATTCTTGGTTGTGATCACTTCATCCTGTTCCAGCGATTGGGACAGGATCGTTTCCAATTCCGTTTTCCCCAGCGCTTCCAGCACAAATACACGCATGCGCGACAGCAGCGGCGAGATCACTTCGAAGGAAGGATTCTCCGTCGTCGCACCGATAAGCGTAATCGTTCCCGCTTCAACGCTATGCAACAATGCATCCTGCTGCGCCTTGTTGAACCGGTGGATCTCATCAATAAACAGGATTGTCCTTTTGAACTCTCGCTGAAACACCTCGGCACGGGCGATCACCTCGCGGACATCCTTTACTCCCGACGAGACGGCGTTCAGCGCGAAGAATTCCGACTTCGTCTGCTGCGCGATGATCCTCGCCAGCGTCGTCTTACCAACGCCGGGCGGCCCCCACAGGATGAAGGAACGCATCTCATCTTTTTCCACCATCAGCCGGAGCGGCTTCCCTGCAGCGAGCAGATGCGACTGGCCGACGAACTGGTCCAGTGTTTTTGGGCGGACACGCTCAGCGAGAGGGGTATTTTTTTCGTTCAAAGACAAAATGTTTAACGGGAAATATACATCATGATCAACATTACAAGATTATCAAGATTGCAACATTCTTACTGCAAGAAAATATTGAGAGGCTTGAAAATCTTGAGATTCATTTTTTCGGAGCAACTTTATACACTTTTTCGTTCTCTCGCACCATGCCGTATTTCTCACGCGCAACTTTTTCCACCGCTTTTGGATCGCCGTCCAGAGCTTTGGACTGATCCTTAAGCTTCTTTTGTTCTTCTTCCGCCACGCGGATCTTTTCCAACGCTTCGGTCTTTTGCATTTCCAGACGGATGCGCGCAACAATGCCATTCGTATTAAACATCACATACAGAAAGAGTAAGAATGCAGCAGCAACTATAACGGTTGCCCGCTTGTTCTCCTTCACCGTTTCCGCCAAATTTTCGGGTTGCAGCTGTTTCTTAATTTTTCTGTAAAATTTCATATTCTCATTGAAATGTAAGAACAATTGACGTAAGTTAAAAACGGAGTTTCAATTTTCTTCCACTTTCCATCACCAGAGCGCTCATTGAAACCACTCTCAGAAATACTTTCCACGGCTGCGGCAAAACACCCTTTCCGGAACCTCAACGGCGGGGAATGTCTCACATCGCGCCAGCAGCGCTGTTCGCTCTGTTTTTCCTCCAAAATCGATTATGCCGACGAATTGAAGAATAAACAGAAGGCAATTTCGGACTTCTGGTCTTCCATAGAAGCCGCCGTCCCTTGCGATCCGCTCGTCACCTCCCCGTTAGGACGACATTACCGGATGGTGAGCAAACGGAAGGCATTCATCGTGGGACACCGGTTTTTTTTGGGACTGATCGGAGTCGATGACGATTCGGCGAAGAGTTATCCAATGGATATCGGTGCCTGTGCTATTGAACCGGAATCGCATGCACACATCTATGACGTCATTCAGGAAATGCTGCAGAGGAAAGAACAATCCACTCTGGTGAAGGAATTCAATTACGTTATTGTCAAAGGGGATGATCGGGAAGCGATCGTGATCTTCAACATGAACCATTTCTCCTCATCTAACCGGCGGGAAGTGAATGCACTCTCCAAATCACTTACCCACAAAGCGAAGAATGTACAGGGAGTGTATGTGTTCACCGACGAAGAGCGGTCAAAGTATTATCTCTCCGGAACTCCGCGGAAGGGAGTTCAGTCCAACCCTAAACCGCTGACAAAGATCTACGGCACTGAAAAACTGTTTCACACGGCCTGCGGGGTGAAGTTTCTTTATTCCCCGCTCTCCTTTACACAGACCAATCATTCGATCCTTGAACAGTTCATCGGCTCCGCGAAAGAGATGCTTTCGCTTACTTCGAACGACATTCTCTATGACCTGTATTGCGGGTACGGTTTATTTTCCCTTTCACTTGCCGCCGGTGCAAAAAGTGTCACCGGCATCGAGCTCTCCCGCAGCTCCATCAGTGATGCTATCGACAATGCAAAAAGGAACAAGTTGACCAACGTGCGGTTCCATGCCGCCGATATTTCTGCGGACCATCTTCCGCGCTTTTTCAATTATCGTTCTTCGGCACATGCCGCGGGAGAAGACCGACATCTGAAACTCCTGTTGGATCCACCCCGGAACGGCACGTCCGAAGAGGTGATTGAATTCCTCGCTGAACAGCGACCGTCCAAAGTGGTGCATATTTTTTGCAACTCCGCGATTATCGAAAAGGAATTACGCCGCTGGAAACAATGCGGATACGTTCCGGTCATGGCACGGCCGTTCGATATGTTTCCTGGGACGGATGAAGTGGAAATGATGATATTATTGGAACGGCAGCGTTAACACTACAATCGGTTTGCTGGTTTCAGCGGTCTGGCTATTGCTGAAAGGAAGTGGTACATTTGTACAGCAACAGTCAGGAGGTCATCATGAAACCTCTCTCATTATTTACCCTGCTTCTCCTTCTCTTCATCGGTGCATGTGCAGGCTGTTCTACTTCCCAGCCAACGAACGATTTCATTTTACCGGAACTGGTGTATCAACATCCTCTTCCTGTCTTTCCGCGCATGTCTTCCTTCGCAACGATGCGGATCATGCTTGAAATATACGTGACGAGAGACGGAACAGTCGGTGATGTCCAGATGACCAACGGGAGCGGCAATCGCGCATGGGATTCCGCTGCTGTCTCGGCAATACGGCAATGGAAATACACACCTGCCCGGAGCAACGGAAAACCGTTCAACATCTGGCTCCATCAGGCTGCGATAATACGATTTGCTGAACCGGAGTATCGTACTCTGGCGGAGATTATCTGCACAACATCCGATGAGGCAGACTCTGCATTTTTGCTGCTTGAGCAAGGAATGGATTTCGCTGCGATCGTGTCGAAATATTCCATTGCAGAGTCACGGGATCGCAACGGTGAGATCGGTTTGGTGAATATTCAGAT
>JBAYJG010000207.1:0-5928 GCA_041665225.1 Bacteroidota bacterium | reverse complement strand
GGCGTTCATCAAGTCCTTTAATCAGAGCACCGCCGCCGGTGAGCATAATTCCGCGATCAAGAATATCAGAGGCAAGCTCAGGAGGAGTCCGTTCAAGTGTCATTTTAACGCCGTCGATGATCTGTGAGATGTTTTCGTTTAATGCTTCGCGGATTTCCACGGAACTTGCTTCGGTCGTTTTCGGGATACCGTTGACAAGGTCGCGTCCCTTTACCTGGATGGTCACTTCTTCCTTCATCGGCATCACGGAGCCGACTTCACACTTGATTGCTTCAGCAGTGCGTTCGCCGATAAGAATATTATGGTTCTTTTTGAAGAACTGGATGATGGCATTGTTCAGCTCGTCGCCGGCGATGCGGATTGATTCTTCGTTGACGATACCGGAGAGGGCGATGACGGCGATTTCCGTCGTTCCGCCGCCGATGTCCACGATCATATTGCCAACGGGTGCCTCGACATCTAATCCGATGCCGATTGCAGCTGCCATCGGTTCAGCGATAAGATGGACTTCCTTTGCTCCGGCATGTTCAGCTGAATCACGCACAGCACGTTTTTCCACTTCTGTCACTCCGCTCGGAACGCAGACTACGATCCTGCGGCTTGGCATCCAGCTGGAATGGATCTTCTTGATGAACTCACGCAACATTCCTTCGGCAATCTCGAAATCCGCGATCACGCCGTCCCGCATGGGGCGGATGGTGCGGATATCACGGTGCGTCCGTCCGAGCATCTCGCGTGCTTCATTACCAATGGCCACAATCTTCTTTGTGTTCCGGTCGAATGCAACAATCGACGGTTCATTGAGAACGATCCCTTTGCCCTTCATGTAGATGAGCGTGTTTGCTGTTCCCAAATCGATGGCGATATCCGCCGAAAAATAGTCTAAGACACCCATAATAATAGTTTAATGTTTGAAATGACGAATTCCTGTGAAGACCATGGCGATATTATGATCGTTTGCCGCTTGAATGACCTCTTCGTCGCGGATCGAACCGCCGGGCTGGATCACTGCCGTTGCTCCGGCACTCACCGCTTCCAGCAGTCCGTCGGCAAACGGAAAATATGCATCCGATGCGACAACGCTTCCCGCTAAAGATAAGTTACTTTCTTTAGATTTCCACACGGCAATTTTGGACGAATCAACTCGGGACATTTGTCCTGCCCCGACAGCCAGCGTCCGGTCCTTTGCCCCGTAAATAATAGCATTGGATTTAACGTGTTTTGCCACTTTCCACGTGAACATCATGGCATCAAGCTCATCTGCAGTGGGTTGGCGTTTGGTGACCACTTTGAGTTGATCTTTCTGCACACGTCCGGTATCCTTTGTCTGGACCAGCAACCCTCCCGGGACGGAACGGATATCGAATCCCTGCGACACGGTTTGCAGAATTTTGACGATCCGGCGGTCCTTCTTTTTCATAAGGAATTCGAGCACCCCTTCTTCAAACGATGGAGCCAAAATGATTTCAGTAAAGATCTCATTCATCACCGCAGCTGCTTTCATATCCAATGGCCGATTGACGGCGATGATACCGCCAAAGGGAGCCTTCGTATCCGTGGCAAATGCTTTCCGGTACGCTTCTTCTAATGTTGCTGCACTACCGACTCCACACGGATTCGTATGTTTGATAATCGCAACGGTAGGTTCGTCATATTCCGCAACGAGATTGACGGCGGCATTTGCATCGATGATGTTATTGAACGATAATTCTTTTCCATGCAGTTTTTTCAGCGACTCTTCAAATTTTCCGTACAGTGCTGCGGACTGGTGCGGATTTTCCCCGTACCGCAGGTCGACATATTTTCGCGCAGAGAACGTAAATGTTTCCGGTAGTGTTTGCTGATCCATTGTGCCGGAGAGATATTCCGAAATAACGGCATCGTAATGTGCCGTGTGCCGGAAGACTTCTTTGGCCAATTCGAATCTGGTGCTTTCGCTGACGCTGACATTCCGTTCCCGCAATTCCTCCAGGAACGGTTCGTACCGGTTGTGGTTGACGATGACTGCCGTGAATCGATAATTCTTAGCCGCTGATCGCAGCATGGTCGGTCCGCCGATATCGATATTTTCAATCGCTTCTTCCAGCGGAATATTCGGCTTGGCGATTGTCTCTTCAAAGGGATACAGGTTGACCACCACGAGATCGATCGGCTGGATCTTATGTTCGTCCAATTGCTTGCGGTGCTCGGGATTATCGAGGACTGCAAGCAAGCCTGCGTGAACAGCAGGATGAAGCGTTTTCACACGGCCATCGAGGATCTCAGGAAATCCTGTGACATCAGAAATCTGTTTTGCAGGAATATTTTTGGAAAGAAGAAGGGAATGTGTCCCTCCGGTAGAAATGATTTCCACGCCCATGGCGTGTAATGCTGCTGCAAATTCAACAATACCACGTTTGTCCGAAACACTTATGAGCGCGCGCTTAATGGTGAGCAATTCCAATAATCCTTTACTTCGTTATTTGTTCTGAAAATTTTTTAATGACAGACGGAAGCAACTGATGTTCTATCCGCAGTACTTTTGCCGCGAGCGTTTCCGGTGTATCATTTGCATCTACAGCAACGGTTTGCTGCGCAATGATATTTCCTTCGTCGTACACTTCGTTCACAAAATGCACCGTGGCACCAGACTCCCGTTCCTTTGCTTCGATCACTGCCGTGTGTACGTGCATGCCAAACATTCCTTTGCCGCCGTATTTCGGCAGGAGCGCAGGGTGGATGTTGATGATACGATTCGGAAATTCACGGATGATCTCCGCATCCAGCTTTTTCATGTATCCTGCCAACACAATAAAATTCACACCAAACGCCCGAAGCGTTTCGAGTATTTTTTGCTGATAGTGTTTCGGATCAGGAAATTGACGCTGGCTGAGATGATAGGCAGGAATGCCGAACGATTGTGCCAGGGTCAACGCACCGGATGCAGAGTTGTTGCTAATGACGACAACGATCTTTGCCGAAATGTGTTGATCAATAATTGCACGGTATAGTGCTTCAAAATTAGAACCACGCCCGGAAGCGAACACAGCAATATTCAACACACAAATGATCCTTTACAGGCAAAAACGACAAAAGATTATACAAATGTAAGCACAAATGGACGGTTTGTCAACGAAATGCAGTGAAAAATCGCTGTTTTTCCAACTTTTTTCAGTACGGAGTGTCATCGAACGCACGATTCATCGAACCGCAGCGTCCGGTTGTCAGCGTCAAGCGTTGCTTTGATTCCAATGGGGATGGTCAACTTTACCGGAACATGTCCATAAGCCAGTCCGCTGATGGCGGGTTTCGGAAGATCGGAAAGATACTCAGCGATTACCTGTTCAGCGGTCAAAAACGGTTTTGTTATATCGCTTGCTTTCACATCGGTTAAATCACCAACGATTACTCCACCGGCATCCTTCAAAATGTGGGAGAGCCGAAGCTGATTCATCATACGATCAAACCGGTAGGTCTCTTCCTCGATCTCTTCAAAGAAGAGAATTGATTGTTTGAAGGATGGAAGATAGGAACTGCCCACCATGGTCGTGATTAGAGAAAGACTACCTCCCAGTAATGGACCGGTACATTTACCAGGAGCGATCGTCTCAACCTGTCTTCCATCTGGATTGACGATTATCCCCAATTTTTTTGTGGAGGTGAGAACAGCCCAAAAATGTTCTTCAGTGAACGGATCGATCCCTTTAAACATCTCCACACCAGACATGGGTCCGGAAAATGAGATCAACCCCGTTTTTTTGTATAGTGCAAGCTGCAGAGCAGTTATATCGCTATACCCGACAAGGATCTTGGGATTATTCCTGATCAGGGAGTAATCAAGAAGCGGAAGCAGGCGTGGCGTTCCATATCCACCGCGGACAGTGAAAATAGCTCTAACGTTCTTGTTTGTAAACATTGTATGGATATCATCTGCCCGTTCCTGGTCAGTTCCTGCAAGATATCCGTTTACCTTCTCGATGTTCTTACCAAAAGTGACGCGGTACCCTAGTCTTTCCAGATACTCTGCACCCTTATAGATTTTTTCAGCAGAACTTGGCGGACTTGCGGGGGCAATGATGCCGATGAGATCGCCCTTTCGAAGGGAACGGGGTTTACCATTCATAGTTATTTCCGGATATCGACAACATGAAAGAGATATGAGATGCTCAGGGAGATCCCTTTTGCATTATCTGCCGGAGAAAAATTGATAATACCAGATAGTTGTACCGAAACATCACCAAAACTTTCTTCGATTGCTGCGGTTGCATTAGCCAACCGCTGGACTCCGGTGCCGGAATGTCCTTTCCTGCCTGATGTTTGTAGAATTGCAGTTGTTGTACTTCCGACCGGAAGCATATATTCCAGGCCGTATATAAACACATCATGCTGCTGGCCGAGAACAGTCGGATCGCTTAAAATACCAAGCCCCATATTTCCTGTCCATCGTCCTCCGTAGTGTTTTTGAAACAAGAGGGAGGAATAAAAGTTCATCTCATCAACGCCGAGACCGGATTCGTTGCTGGCATTAGGAAGCTGTACACCAAAATCGACAGAGAAGCCGATACCGGTGCGATATTCATTCAGCACGCCGAACTTCGTCCAAATAGTAAAGTCCCCGATATCGCCGGTCGTGTTCGATCGCGTGGTGCGGATCGAATTGAAAGCGGGATCCCGTTTTGTCACGCTCAATACATTCAGCAGCGTGCCGTCGATCTTCACTTCGACATACTCACTGAGCGAAACGGCGAATCGGATATTCCCGAACTTCGAGAGATTCCCGGTCAGTCCCGATAAAGGGAACGGTTGATTACGGAAATGTGCAATGCCAAGATCAGCCTGGGCAAGTCCGGGTTCAAGCAATTCGGCGGATTCGACAACCAGCGGGTGTTGCTGGGTCAAAACGAGGGAAGGGAGGATGAAAAAAAGAAATACTATCGTTTTTTTCAAACTGATCCAATGCAAGATTGTTGTGGGAAAACAAAAAAGCGCCGGCAATATATCGCCGGCGCTGTTGATGAACAGACATCAGGCAGCTTCGACCGCTTCCGTATCTTTCACACGTTTTTCGAATTCTTCCCGGAAGCGTTTCACAAAACTTTGCACTGGCCAAGCAGCAGCATCGCCAAGCGCGCAGATCGTATTGCCTTCGATCTGATTTGCGACATTCACCAGCATGTCAACATCGGACTGGCGTGCTTCGTAATGTTCGAAACGGTGCAGCATCTTCTCCAACCAACCGGTTCCTTCACGGCACGGCGTGCATTGTCCGCACGATTCGTGATGGTAAAAATGGGAGATACGGGAGAGCACTCTCACCAGATCAGTATCTTCGTCCATCACCATCAGCCCGGCAGTGCCGACGGATGATCCGGCTGCTTTTAACGAATCTGCATCCATATTGACGCCTTCAAGGTTTTCACCGCGCAGGATCATCGTTGAAGATCCACCCGGAATAACGGCTTTGATCTTTTTCCCTCCGGTTACTCCAGCGCCATATTGGGAATCGTTAATAAGTGTCAACAGCGGTACACCGGTTGGGACTTCATATACTCCCGGTTTGTTCACATGGCCGCTGATGCCGACAAGAATCGGACCAGGATGCTTTGCGACTCCGATCTTTGAATACCATTCCGCACCCTTATTGATAATCAGCGGAACATTGGTCATTGTCTCGACATTGTTGATGGTCGTTGGTGCAGACCATAATCCCTTTTGTGCAGGGAACGGCGGTTTTACTCGCGGATAACCGCGTTCACCTTCAAGAGAATTCATCAGCGCTGATTCTTCACCGCAGATGTATGCGCCGGCACCTCTGTGGGTGTAAATATTTGTCGAATATCCGGATCCGAGAATGTTCTCACCGATGTATCCTTTTGCATACGCTTCGGCGAGGGCTTTATCCACCATCTTAATCCATTTTCCGTATTCGCCTCGGATATAGATGTAGGC
>JBAYJG010000206.1:0-5984 GCA_041665225.1 Bacteroidota bacterium | reverse complement strand
GGATTACGGAAACGTGCGGGGAATTATCCTCTCGGTGGATAAACGATTTGCAAACTTTTTCGGGGCAAAGATCGACTATACCTATCAGTTCGCAGAAGGCAACGCGTCGGATCCGTATTCAGTCTTTTATAACAATCAAACCAGTCCTCCCATCCAATCCAACAAGAAAGTGGTTGCGTTGGATTGGGATCAGCGAAACACACTCAACGCATCGATTTCCATTGGATATCCTGATGACTGGAGTATCGGCATCATCGCAGGATTTGGGTCCGGTCTGCCATATACCGAGGATGTCCGCACATCGCAGGGGATCCGATTTGAGAACGGCGGCGTGAAACCGACGACGGTGAATGTGGATATGCGCGGAGAGAAAAATTTTACGGTCGGCGGTGTTGCCCTGACGACATTTATCTATATCTATAATTTGTTTGACATCCGGAATGAGTTGGGCGTTACATCGTCAACCGGCCGGGCAAACCGGGATTTGAATTCGCGCTATGCATCGCAGATTGTTGGATTGAATACACTGGCGCAATATGTGAATGATCCGACTTCGTATTCATCCCCCCGACAGGTACAAATCGGATTTTCACTGTCTTACTGATGATCACCATGAAAATACAACTGAAATGCTGGAGAACCTTGTTGCTTGGCGCTGCACTGTTTAGCGTGCCGGAAATTACACGCAGTCAGGTTCCGGAGCATATTCAAAAATACCGGTCGGAAGACCGCGGCAATGCACAGCACCGTAAAGAAGGGGTCATGGATGGAAATCTGATCCGAACATTATATGATAATGTCGGACAGGTCGGGAATTGGCCGAATCAACCGTCCGGTGAGTGGCCGAAAGGATCGGGACATTCCTATCTGGACGGTGTTGCAGTGATTGTTGGAGCGCGATTCAACTATAACGGCAAGATCATTACTCCAATGGAAACGATGTACCGCGAATGGATGGACAGGGATCCCGCAACACAAACGCTCTGGGGATTTGAACCGGTGCAGGGATATGTCAATCCTGCCGCTACCCATCCGGCACAAAACAGGGATACAGCATCCTTCCCCTCAAAATGGTCACGATCTCTTTTTTCAGAATTGAATTACACCGAAGCGGAAGCTGCCAAATGGGACGGCTATTGGTACGGATACTTCGGCCGCGGCGTGACCAACGCGGACTTTGAAACGTTCTACGTGATGGATGATGCACAGGACAGGGAGTATAACCGCGCACCATTCGGTTATTGGCCCATTGTCGATACGGTGCAGACAAAAAGTACAGTCACAGGAAATGATACAACGCTGATCACCGTCGATTCCACCCGCGGCGGACTTGGTTTGCGTGTAGAAGTCCGGGGATTTCAGTGGTCGCATGTGCTGGCGGAGGATATCATCTTCTGGCATTACGACATCATCAATCTTGCAAACAGTGATTACGATAATGCAGTCTTCGGATTTTATACCGATCCTGGTGTTGGCGGGACGGAAGCGCAGACGAATAGCGCGTTGTTCGATTCAA
The DNA here is from genome assembly GCA_041665225.1 of Bacteroidota bacterium. Taxonomy (GTDB): domain Bacteria; phylum Bacteroidota; class Ignavibacteria; order UBA10030; family UBA8401; genus UBA8401. Next base: position 4,468 of record JBAYJG010000206.1, on the reverse strand, counting down.
AGCTCGATCTCACGTATGCCTGGAATCAATCCGGCATCGGCACGCCAGGAAATTGGAAAACAGGCTATGTCGGTTATGCGTACCTGGAAAGTCCGGGAATCAGCGGAAATGGAAAAGATGATGATGAAGATGGAATGACCGATGAAAAACGGAATGACGGAATCGATAACGATAAGGATTGGAGAAAATTTACAGATCTGAACAATAATAGCACATGGGAAATTGACGAACCGTTGAACGATGATGTCGGCGCAGACGGCGTCGGACCATTTGACCAACAGTATCAAGGAAAAGATAAAGGAGAAGGGGACGGTCTGCCAACAACCGGAGAGCCGAATTTTGACAGGACCGATAAAGATGAATCGGATCAGATCGGTCTAACGGCAATTGCAGTGCTGCCGCTTGATCCGAGTGGAAAGAATTTTAATGACGATGTATTATTGTACAAACGGATGACGAGCGGATTCAGCGATACAGTAGTGCAGAATTCGAACATCAGCATCTATTTCAGTTCCGGGCCATTCCCCTTAAAACGATTCCAACGGGAACGGTTTTCCATGGCGTTGGCGCTCGGCAGTGATCTGAATGACCTCATCTTCAACAAGAACACAGTGCAGGCCATTTATAATGCGAACTATAATTTTTCACAGCCGCCGTACACTCCACATCTGACCGCGGTCGCCGGCGACAAGAAAGTGTATCTGTATTGGGATAACATCGCGGAACAGTCGTATGATAAATTCCTCTACAAAAAGGATTTCGAAGGATATTCGATCTACCGAAGCACGGAACCAGAATTCGAGGAAGTAAAAGTGATCACCGATATGGATGGCGAACCGAAATACTGGCGGCCGCTGGCGCGTTTCGATCTGGTGGACAGTATCAGCGGTTCAGATCCCGTTGGAATTAACGGAGCGCATTTCAATCGCGGCAGCAATACCGGACTGCGTCATTCCTTTGTGGACAGCACAGTGGAAAACGGAATGAAATATTATTACGCCCTTGTATCATACGATCAAGGTGATCCACACTATGGCACGACAGGACTGCAACCGGCAGAGTGCCCGAAAATTATCAGCGTCGACTATGCGGGGAATTTGAAATTCGTCGATATCAATTGTGCGGTGGTGACGCCGAATGCAGCAAGCTCCGGTTACGTTCCTCCGGGAGTGGATGGGAATGTCTCTTCCGTGAAAGCTGGCATCGGGACGGGATCAATACGCCTGCAGGTGGTCGATCCGCTGAGTATACGAAATGACGCCCGATATCGCGTCGTGCTTCATATGAGCGATACGATCCCATACTACAAAACCTCAACGCTGGATGTGATCCGTACGGAAAAAACGGTGAGCGATACTGTCGTGAAAAAACAGCCGGTATCGTCTATCACCGGGGCAAATTATTCCACTCCCTTTGATGGACTGATCCTGGGAGTATCGAACGATTCGGTTGCCGCTGTGATTGATACTGCGACTGGATGGATGATCGGGCATTCAAATCTCACTCTCAAGGTGATGCAGGACAATTCCAATGCAGCATTGAATCTTCTCTGGCCTAGTGACTATGAGATTCGTTTTCTCGGATCCGATTCTGTGTTTACGGCATTCGATGCACCGCCGGAATATCCGAAGATGAAGGTACCATTCGTTGTTACCAATACAACGCAAGGGAAAGAGATCCGCTGCATTGTCCATGATATTGACGGCAATGGGAAATTAAGCGTTAATGATAGCATCCGTTTTATTGAAGCATTCAAAGATGAGTCCTCTTTTAAGATCACATGGTCGCTCAGTTACGGAGCTCCGTCAAGCGGAGCGCCAGCCCTACCGCAGGCTGGAGACAAGTTTGTTGTGAAGACCCGTAAGCCGTTTTACGAAGGAGATTACTTTGAATTCACCACACGGGGACAACGGGTCGATGCCGGTCTGGCAAAAGCGTCGTTGAACAACATTAAGGTCGTTCCCAATCCGTACATCGGAACAGCAAAGTGGGAAACCCGCACCCTATACCAGTCAGGCCGGGGAGAACGCAAGATTGCATTCATCCATTTGCCGCAGGAGTGCACCGTCCGAATCTATACGATGGCGGGAGTTCTGGTGAAGACACTGACGAAATCCTCTCCGATCCATGACGGATCGCTGGAATGGAATCTGGTGACGGAAGACGGTATGGATATTGCGTTCGGTATGTACATCTATCATGTCGATGCACCGGGAATCGGTGAACATATCGGGAAATTTGCGGTGATAAAATGATTATGGATATGATGAAACGCATCAAACATATTGTGATCGCGTCGCTGTGTGTTGCAGTATTCTCCCTTTCACAGGAAACAGATAATTCCAAACGGGGAACAACGGCGGCATCGTTTCTTTCCATCGGTCAGGGTGCACGTGCGGTGGGAATGGGCAGCGCCTTTGTGGCCGTCGCCGATGACCGCAGTTCACTGTATTGGAATCCTGCAGGGATTGCCGATCTCTATAACAACGGCGTGTTGGTGGACAGGACGCAATGGATCGCGGATGTTGATTATACATTCATCGCTGCATCGTTTTCGATGCAGGATTACGGAGCGATAGGATTTCACTTGTCGACCTCCAAGATGGGTGAAATGGATGTCACAACGGTCGAATATCCGGACGGAACGGGGGAGATGTTCGATGCGCTTGATGTTGCCTTCGGTGTGACCTATGCGGTGAAACTGACGGATGCGTTTACCATCGGTGTGACACCGAAAGTAGTGTACCAACGCATTTGGAGAATGAGTGCGACGGCAATGGCGGTGGATATCGGAATTAAATATGCTACACCGTTCAAAGGAATCACGCTCGGGATGTCCGTAACGAATTTCGGTCAAAAAATGCAGCTTGCAGGCAATAATGGCGTTGTTCTTTATGACCCCGCGCCGAAGGAGAAAGGGAATAATGACCGTATTCCCGCGAATCTATTGATGGAAGAATGGCCGCTGCCGTTGAATTTCCGAGTCGGACTGGCGTATGACCTTCTTTCGACGGAAGATCATACCGTGGTCCTTGCTGTTGATGCATTGCATCCAAACGACAATAATGAAAGCGTGAATGCCGGTGCGGAATATACATTTCAAAAGTTTCTCTCTGTAAGAGGTGGCTATAAAACACTCTTCCTGGATACCTCCGAAGAGTCGTTTGCCCTTGGATTCGGCATCCAAAAGGAATTGCTGAATAATGTGTCACTTCGTGTCGATTATGCATACCAGAACTTCCAGCGATTAAACTATGTGCAGAAATTTCAAATTGAAATTGTTTTTTAACCAATAGTTCTTTTCATCAATACTCAATGACAAAATCGAATCGTCTGACATCTCTTGATGCTTTTCGCGGATTCACAATGGCGTCTATGGTGCTGGTGAATAATCCGGGATCGTGGGAGCATATCTATCCGCAACTGGAGCATGCTGCATGGCATGGATGGACTTTCACTGACTTCATCTTTCCATTCTTCCTCTGGTCGGTCGGCATGTCGATTGCATACTCTCTCTCTGTTCGATTGCAGCGTGGGGATAGTACAAAGAAGATCATTCTGCAGATCTTCAGAAGAACCGCGATCATCTTTGCACTTGGCCTCTTCTTAAATGGATTCCCATTTGGTCTGCTGTGGAATATCCCCTTCAGTTTTTCCTCGCTGCGCATTCCGGGGGTGCTGCAGAGGATCGCAATTGGATATTGTGCAGCGTCGCTGGCATTTCTTTTCCTGAGGACGAGAGGGATCATCATCACCATCGTTCTTTTGCTGTCGTCATATTGGATTATCATGAAATGTATTCCCATCCCAGGTTTTCCGTTAGGGAGTATGGAAGAAGGGAAAAATGTTGCGGCGTATATCGATTCTATTCTGCTGCAAGGACATATGTGGAGGAACACCGTCACGTGGGACCCGGAAGGAATTGTGAGCACACTGCCGGCAATCGTATCGGTACTTGGAGGTCTGCTGACGGCTGGTTATATCCGCACCGGGGAACACACCGCAGAAGTGAAAGTGAACTGGATGTTCGTTACTGGATCGGCGCTGTTGCTGCTCGGCGCATTTCTGGATATGTGGCTGCCGATTAACAAGAATCTCTGGACATCGTCATACGCGATATTCATGGCAGGGTGGTCGCTGGTGATTTTCTCCATTTTCTATTTTCTTATCGATGTGCGAGGGATGCAACGATGGGCATTCCCGTTTATTGTTTACGGATCGAATGCGATCGCCGCGTATTGCATCTCCACACTCCACGAAGTTGTTGTGTATGGGATCACTGTTGATTTCACGCTTCCGGACGGCACCGTTCAGCCTCTTGCGATCAAAGAATATTGGATGCAAACACTGTTCAATCCGTTTCTCTCTCCTCTCAATGCATCGCTGCTGTACGGACTTTGTACCGTTGCCGCAATCTTCTTCATCCTGCTTCTGTTGTGGAAAAAGCGCTGGTTCTTGAAAGTGTAGG
>JBAYJG010000205.1:0-6014 GCA_041665225.1 Bacteroidota bacterium | reverse complement strand
GATGAGGTATAGATGCATTGGAAACTCCCCCACGGCACATTCGATGGAATGTCAAGCATTCGCAGTGTATTATCCTTCAACACTGTTATCCCTTCCGATGACGCAAGCCAAACACTTTTGTCTGGACCATCGGTTGCCCCGGCTACATCGCTGAACGGAAATCCGGTGGATTGATCGTATGTAATAAAGCGCCCGCGGAAATATCGCGCTGCGCCGGTGCTGGTTGCCACCCAGATCGCTCCCGCTGCATCCCTGAAGAACGAATGGATATGGTTGCTCGGCAATCCATCCTTAGTCGTAATGTACCGCCAGGATGAACCGGCAAGGATGTTTATTCCTCCGCCATCCGTACCGAACCACATCTCGCCGTTCGGTCCTTCGGTGATGCAATAGATAATGTTTGAACGGAGTCCGTTTGATACATCGTATTTCTTCCACGTTCCGTTGCGATACGCATGTAGTCCATGAAGAGTGCCAAAATAAAACTCCCCAGCCGAATTTTGGTATATCGAATAGATCGCTGCACTTCCCGGAAAGTATTTATTGTCCAAAAAATTCCAACTGGATTGCACATAACGGTTTAATCCGGTCAGAGCGCCAAACCACATCACTCCGCGCGGAAACTCTGCAATAGAATAAACCGGTTTAATGTCGTTGGAAATGAATGTACGATACAACCGATGCAGTGAATCTTTGGTAAACCTGACCAGATAGTTTTGGCATCCCACCCAGTACGAATTATCGGATCCGCGGGTGATGGAGCGGATTGGATTATAAGTATCTTTGGATTTCAGCGGTTGGCTCGTCCACACTCCATGAGCATAGCGTCCGATATAGTCATCTCCCCCGCACCACAGGGATGAATCACTGTCCATAAAAACTGTATAGAAAATAGTGGACACCATACCGGCAGGGTACCCAACATTCGTCAAACGGCCGTTTCGGAACAACAACAATCCTTCGTTTGATGCCAGCCAATAATCATTGGCGTATCCCCGTTGAATCTTCTGGATGATAAGATTCCTTTGCCCTGGAACGTCTGTCGGGATCTTCCGTACTGTTGTGAAATCATAGACAAAAAAACCGACGGATGTGCCGATCAACAATGATCGTCTTCCATCAGGTCCCGTAGTTTCAACAATGTCCCAAATATTTTTATTGATCCTGTTAGCGGAATCCAGTACTGTTGTCCATACATCGTTCTTCAGACGGAAAATATTTCCGTCCAGTGTGCCAAAGTAGATTGCGCTGTCGTCCGAACAATATACGGTCAACACATAATTGGAATTCCCTTTTGCCGGCATGTTCACCGGCATCCACGTCCGGACATTATAATATGCGGCACCATCCTGTGTGGCGATCCAAATCCTTCCCCGTGTGTCCACCGCCATGCTGTTCACGGTGCTTTGGGGTAATCCGTCATTCACCGTATATCGTTTAATGCTCGTTGATGCGATCGCTTGGATATCGGACTGTATGGGTTGTGCACGAAGGAACCAGGGAAAAAGAAGTGCAATAAAATAGAGGGCTCTTATGGAATGTTGGGGATGAACTTTCATATCCGATACGGTCTGGTGCGGTGCACGGCATAATATTGCCAGAACGCCCACGAATTGCAATGAAAAACCGTAACAAACTATTCACTCCGAATTTCAAAGATTTTTATATGATCTTTATCGAAAGGAGTTGAAACATCGTCGGATTGTCGCTCGGCGTGACTATTTGAAAAACACTCTACGATTTATTGTGAACAGCACTAGTTCGCACCTCGAGCGTTCCACATGAACATCTGAAGTACGCCGCATGCAAACGTAGCGAGCATAAGAAAGTAAAACACTTCGCTCCATCCAAAGGCTACTGAAATCCAGGCGACAAGCACTCCGCTTAACGCCGCCCCGATTGATCCAAGTCCGTTGATAAAACCGGCGGCAGTCGAAGAGGCCTTCCGCGATCCGAAATCCATTGCGGCAGTTGCAGAGATGAGTGTATCAGGACCAAAGGTACAAAATCCAATAAATCCCAATGCCAGCGGCCCAAAAATTGGATGGCCGGCAAACAGACTGTAGGCATAAATTGAAATAAACAGGACGGTCAACATAATCACGCTGACCGGTCCGCGTCGTGCAGAAAATAGTTTATCCGACGAATACCCCGCCGCGACAGTGCCAAGAAAACCCGCAAATGGAAAAATGATACTCATATATCCAGCCTTGTCCGCGCGGAATCCTAAGATGTGAACGAGGTATGTGCTCAGCCAAAAAAGGAATGTATAACGCACAAGTTTTAGAAAAAAATATGAGAAGCCCAGGTTCCAGATATATTTGTTCCATAACACTTCTTTCAGAATCTCGCCAAGGGAGATTCTCTTCTCACCAATCGCTCCCTTGTTGAAATTTTCCTCAAGCGGTCCGAGTTTCATATGCTCCGCAAGGGACGGCAGGCCTACATCTTCCGGACGATTTCGCTGACCCCACAGGAATACTATTCCAACAATCGCCAGGCCGATAGCAGGTATCCAAAATGCTTCCCGCCATGATGCAAATCCAATAATGAATGCGGCAAAACCGGTCGCAACAACGTCGCCAATTTGATAATTGGTCGCCCACCACGCCATCATCCTTCCCCGTTCATTCACAGAAAACCAGTTGGACATCGTCTTCATGCTGTTGGACCAGCCCGTAGATTGCGCCACTCCATTGATACCCATCAACACAGCCATCAACAGAATGGAAGAGGATTGAGAGAAAAGCACATTGACGATGACACTGAGAATAAGTCCGAAAGTAATAATCTTTCGGGCGCCATACCGGTCTCCCAGCGGACCTGAAATGAACTGACCAACAGCGTACATCGTTAAGTATGATGTAATGATAATGCCAACATCATGTTCATTCCATCCAAACTCCTTCATAAAGACAGGTTGAGCAACTGCATAATTCTTTCTGCAAAGATAGTATCCTGCATATAACAGCCACATCACTCCGAAGATACGATAGCGCCACGATTGGAAAGCTTTGCGAATTTGATGTTCAACTGTGAAAGAGGTTGAAGGAGCGGCAATGGCCATAAGATTTTTCAGCAATGAATAAACATCTCCACAGCAAGCTGCGGAGTATTTGTCATGCCAGGGTACGTCCCAAAGGGATCCCTTAGGGACTGGCATTCATCTTGTCAGGGTTTTAAGTGATATGATTTTGTATTTGTAAATGCCCGCAATCCAGCATGAGAGAGCGTCAGCCCAATCCCTGATTTTTTCCTGCCGCTCCATGGCACTGCAGCACTGACTCTATCGCAACAGTTCCAATACGCCGTTCCTGTTTGAATTTGTGAAAGTATTTTTTCGGCACGTTCTTTTGCCGCCGTATACACTCCGGCGGTTAAACCATATTCGGTATCTTGCATAAACCGTATCGCGTCTTCATCATTGTTTACTTTCATGATGCCGATAATTGGTCCGAAGCTTTCATCCCGCATAACGCTCATGCTGTGATTCACATTGGCCAACACGGTGGGCTCGAAATAATAGCCTTTTCCGGATACAGGTTTCCCTCCAGTCATTATTGTCGCACCCTTAGCAGTTGCATCGTGTACTTGAGATTCAAGCAATTCCAATTGCGATTTTCGTGTTAACGGACCGATATATGTTCCATCCTCGGTTGGCAAAGCAATCTTATAGCTTTTCACCTCTTTAACGAACGCTTCAACATATGCATCGTAAATTTTTTCGTGAACATAAATGCGTTCTACTGAGCAGCAGCTTTGTCCGTTATTATAGAATGCACCATCGGCAGTTCCCGCAGCAATGTTTGCAATATCAACCACGTCATCCGCAATATATACCGGATCTTTACCTCCGAGCTCCAATTGACAGGGAACCATTTTCGCCGCTACCTTTTCATAAATGTATTTTCCTGTTTTGCTTGATCCCGTAAAATAATATCCGTTGAACGGCATACTCAGAAGCTGTTCTCCTACTTCTTTTGCACCAACGGCTACCTGAAATACATCGTCGGGCACTCCGGCTTGCGTCAGCAGTTTTTTAATCTGCAATCCGGTAAGGGTAGAAAACTCCGACGGTTTATACAGACAACTGTTGCCCGCTAACAGGGCCGGCACAAAGACATTCACACCAACCAAATACGGATAGTTCCATGCCGAAATATTGCATACAATCCCCAGCGGCTCATAGACTATTTTTTCTAGTAATCCCTCTGTGTCCGTCATTATCTCATCGCTGAGATATTTTGCGGCATTGCCTGTTAACCACGCCATCCTATTGCATGCACCATTGACCTCGTTCCGTGATTGCTGCAGCGGTTTCCCTACTTCTGAAGTCAATATTGAGGCACATTCTTCGATGTTTTCTTTCAGCAAGTTCGAAAATTTTTGAAGGATAGAAATGCGTTGTTGAAGTGTGACGTGATACCAGGTAATCTGCCCTTGTTTGAGCAGTCTGAATTTTGATTCCAGTGTTGCTTGGGTATCTTCGCTGACATGGAAGATCACCTCTTCTGTTGCAGGATTTATGATTTGCATAGGATATAGTTTTTTGCCGCTTCAATAAATTGAAGTCTTATGGTATTTATTAAAATGTTGTTTGGTTGAATTTTGCCAAATCGTTCGGGATGTCCCTGGACTCCTAAAAAAAATGGGTGATTATGTGCATCTATTCTCTCGAGAACTTCGGCAACTCCGTCGGACGACCATGCACTGACTCGAAGCCCCGGAGCAAGCAGATCTATTCCCTGATGATGCGCGCTGTTGATGGTTTCTGTTGTAGTGTTGCAGATGGAAAACAAAAAACTATTGCGCTCGATGGTGATACCGTGGATGCTGTCAATAGCGTGTTGTTTTCGGTGATTCGATTTATTGCTTTCTTCAAGATCTTGCAGCAACGTTCCGCCCAAGCAAGCATTCACCAATTGCATCCCTCTGCATATCGCCAGCAACGGTAGTCCGATTTTTTGAGAAGTGTGGAATACTTTTATTTCAAATTCATCCCGCTCTTCGTTAAATGTTTCCGGTGCATTGGGATAGTTGAGTTTTTTGTTGCCGTACAATTTTGGATGTATATCAATACCACCGCTTAACACTATTCCCGAGCATTTGTCGATCTCATCAAAATTCTTCGATGTAAGTTTCAGAATTTCGATAGTACGATCATTTCCCTTTATCCATACTGGATAATTGTCATACAAAGCTTCAGTTTCTGTGATCCCGATAAAAATTACTTCTTGCTTCGCATGTGGAGAATTTATGATGTCATTATGCTGCATTGATTATAAAGCTTCGGAATATAAATTCTTAAAATCATTTCGTGACACCGGTTTAGGATTGTTGGGATGCGCAAAATCTGCAAACGCTAAATCTGCCAGCGTATCCAAATGTTCCTCTTTCACATTGATGTCTCTTAACTTATGTGGAATCCCAACTTTTGAATTAAGTTCAAATAAATATTGAACAATTGCTTCACCTTGTGTATCTCTCAATCCAAGAGCTGTTGCCATTCGGGCGAACCTATCTTCAAAGCCGGAAATATTGAAACGCATACCATAAGGAATATTGACAGCGTTGGCCAGGCCATGGTGCGTATCTAAAAGCGATGATAATGGATGTGCAAGCGAATGCACCACACCTAAACCTTTTTGAAATGCAATTGCCCCCATCATGGAGGCGAGCAGCATTTCAGAACGGGAGGTGAGATCGGGGCTTTTTACCGCCCTTTCCAATGAAAGTGAAACGAGACGCATTCCTTCCAGCGCAATTCCATCGCATAACGGGTGGTAATTTTTTGCCAGAAAAGCTTCCATATTATGCGTCAACGCATCCATACCGGTAGCAGCAGTGATAAATGCCGGCAGATCCATCGTAAGTAACGGATCAGCAAAAACTATTTTGGCAAGCAGCTTTGGCGAAAAAAGTATTTTCTTTTGGTGCGTCACATCATCAGCAATGATAGCACTTCGCCCAACTTCACTTCCCGTTCCCGATGTCGTCGGAATTGCAATAAAATG
>JBAYJG010000204.1:0-6015 GCA_041665225.1 Bacteroidota bacterium | reverse complement strand
GGTAGTGCTGCTGGATGAGATCGAAAAAGCGCATCCGGATGTCTACAACATTCTGCTGCAAGTGCTGGACGACGGTCAACTGACCGATTCGCTCGGCCGCAAAGTCGATTTCAAGAATACGATCCTGATTATGACCTCTAACATCGGCGCACGGGATATCAAAGTCTCCAAAGGATTCGGATTTGGCGAAGAGAATGTCGGCGACAAGTATAAACACATGAAGGACACAATCGACGAAGCGGTGAAACGGGTTTTCAATCCCGAGTTCCTGAACCGTATCGACGATACGATCGTCTTCCATCAGCTGAACAAGGAAGATATCACCAGGATTATCGACATCCAGGTGAAGGAGCTCTTCAAGCGCATGAGCACGATGAACATCTCCATCGAACTCACCAAGCAGGCAAAGGAATTCCTGGCGGAAAAGGGATACGATCAACTGTTCGGTGCCCGTCCGCTGCGGCGCGCATTGCAGAAATATGTTGAAGATCCTGTCGCTGAGGAGATTCTTAAAGGCACGTATGTCGAAGGAAGCGTCATTAAAGTGAAACTGAACAAGAAGAAAGATGAACTCACCTTCGCTTCTGGTTCGCAGCCCGATGACGGCGGCGAAGCACCGGAAGAATTGAAACAGGAAGGCGTTGCGTAAAGTACGAAAGGTGCAGCCCATTTTCATAGTGGACTACACCTGACCCAGTTCAAAAATGAAAACCCCAATCATTGCTGATTGGGGTTTTTTATTGTTATGTTTTCTGTGTCTTTGTGCCTCTGTGGTTAAAGCGTGTTTTGTTGTCTGTAATATGCAATCAAATCCGTTCCGACCGGAGTGCCGCCGCTTTGCCGGACAAGCGTGGTGATTTGCCCGCGGTGATACGTTGAATGATTGACCAGATGCTGTAGCGATTGCCAGACGAGTTGCGTTACCTGCTCCCCCTTCAAGTTGTGAAAGGTCATTGTCCGGGTGAGCTCTGTATCCGTTACCGTGCCGATATACTTCTTCCAACCCGCTTCTACCTCGTTCCATTTCGTCTTTACCGATGCATAGGTCGGATACATATCCTTCTTCATGAACACACCGGGATCTGCGCCGCTCATCCGTTGCAGCCAGATATCCTCCGCACCGCAGAGATGCACCAGCGTGCCGTGGATGCTTCCGAAACTGTTCTTCAGATCGACATAGAGTTTTTCTTCCGGCAGTGAATCCACCGCTTTCAGTGTGCCCGCATTGGCCCATGCATTGAACTGAAACAAAATTTGAAAATCCTGTGCTGTCATTGATCTTCCTCCTAAAAGAGTGTCGTCACTGTCGCGCCTGCGTGGAAGTTTTATCAACCTCCTGCAGATATTGTTTAATTCTTTTCTGATCACCGGATGGCAATCGATTCCACATATTATTCCGTTCGCCGGCATCGGTATGGAAATTATATGCTTCATAGTTCGAAAGTCCGTCCTTCACCGTTTCAATATATTTCATGGAATCGATGACCACCGCTTTCGTATCGATCATATCCTTGCCGACAATCGGGATCAGCCGGTGTCCATCAATGGGACGGAATAACGATGCACCGGGAAATGTTGTGTCCTGAATGGTCGTACAATCAAGACCGAACAGATCTGCCAGCGTCGGGAACATATCGAGATGCGATGTCATCTTCCGTGCGTTCTGTTGAAGAGCGGTTCGTTGCTCCTGCGGGAATCCCGGAGGGAGATAGATCCACATCGGCACTTCCACATCCTCGACGTAGAGTGTATTCAAATGGCCCAAATGTCCCCGTTCGCCGAATGCTTCGCCATGATCGGAGGTGAAAATGATGACAGTGGAATCCAGCAATCCAACGTGTTGAAACGACTTGATGTACGATCGCAGAAGACCGTCCTGCTCACGGATGGTATTGTCATACTGATCAACGACTGCCGAATCGGGTGTCGATCGAAAATATTCCGCCGACGGTTTCACAGTGTACGGAAAATGGGTATTGTTGAACTGGATGATGCTGAAAAATTTCTCTCCAGAACGGTTCGCATGAAATGAGCGGACCATCTCGCTGAACGTTTCATCGTCGACCCCCAGATCGTTGAATTGCGGCAGCGAGAGTTTTTCCTGACAGATGAACGTATCCAACAAAGTATTATAGACAAGATCGATATTGCTTCTCTGCATCGACTGCGATGAAAAGAAATAGGTCTTCGCATCGGTCCACCGTTTCACGTAGTCGTACATGAATGGTTGATCGATTTTCCGTATCGTAAAGACACCGGAAAGCATCACCGGAACGGAATACTGCGTCGAAACGGTATTCGTGAAATGGTGCTGGAATTTGATGACGGTTCCCGCCGCGATCAAACTGTCCTGAAACGGTGTAGTGGAACGCCGGTATCCGTAAGATGAGAGGTTCCTGCTCCGCACGCTTTCGCTGAGAATCAGAATGCAGTTATACCGGGCTTTTACCTTCGGTCGGGCTTCAATAGCGAACCGGCGTCGGACATATCCCTGACGTACTTCGAAGGATTTTCCGTACCACCGTTCCTGCAGCGCATAGTTTACCGAGAAGATCGTTGCAGGAGTAATGGAGTAGCTTGCAGGCGCAAAACGGACATTGTTATTGAACACAAATGTCAAGAGCACAAAAACTCCGATGTTCGATTTCTGAAACAAGGATGGTACAACATCCATCCCCTTCAATGCATACCGGAACAGGACGTATTGGATCAGAAAGAGAACTGCAAACGCCAGTGCGTGCATTGCCTCGATGCTTGAAACGATCAAGGAAATCGAATCAGCAATGTGGTCCAGAAGATAGTTTACCGAATATGGATTAGGGAGCACGCCAAAATAGAAATAGTGCCCATACACAAGCAGCTGCAGACAACAAAGAAGGAAAACAGCAATGGCAGCAGCAATATTTCTCTTGTCCCGGAAGCGTGAAATCAGCCAGACTGCGGTAAAACTGATGGTCCACTCAAAAAAATAGGAATAGAAAAAATGCTGTAGCAGAGGGAACTCCAGTACCCGCAGATAATTGAATCGCAGGGTAAGATCCAGCAGAAATACAAACAACGGGAAAAGTGACAACAGCAGGATTGAACGACGAAAGCTCATGCGACTAAAATCCCATCCGTATGTTCATTTCAGATTTTCTTTCACTTTGGCAAGGAATTTCAACGCATCTAGCGGAGTCATTGCATTGATATCGAGTTTTTTGATCGCCCCCCTCAATTCGTCATCCTTCATCTCGAACATGGTGATCTGCGGCGTGCTTTCAAACTTTGTTACACGACGTTTTGTTGTACCTCGATGACTTTCACCTTCAAGGTGACGGTCATCTTGTAACTCATGCGGCGTTAACTGTGATGCTTCCAGATTCTCCAATATTTTCTTTGCGCGATCTGTCAGCGAAACAGGCAGCCCCGCCATCATTGCAACCTGGATTCCGTAGGAGTGGTCCGCCGTTCCCGGAGTGACAGTATGAAGGAAAATAACTTTATCGCCGTATTCTTTCACATCCACTTTGTAGTTTTTGATGCGGGGATAGAGCGAGGCAAGTTCGTTCAATTCATGATAATGTGTTGCGAACATCGTGCGCGCACCTGTCTGTTCGTGAAGATATTCCGTCAGCGCCCAGGCGATGGAAATACCGTCGAAGGTGCTAGTGCCGCGGCCGACTTCATCTAGCAGGATCAAACTCCGCTTCGTCGCCCGGTTGACGATATTCGCCGCTTCATGCATTTCTACAAGGAACGTACTTTCACCGCTTGCAATATTATCGCTCGCGCCGACTCGCGTGAAAATGTTATCAACCACCCCCACGACCGCCCGTTCTGCCGGCACGTAACTGCCGATATGCGCAAGCAGAACGATCAATCCCGCTTGGCGCAGATAGGAAGACTTACCACTCATGTTTGGACCGGTGATGATCAATATCTGCTGTCCGGTCGTATCCACCTGCACAGAATTGGGAATATACTGCTCGCCGACCGGCAATAATTGCTCTATCACCGGATGACGCCCGTTCTCTATTATGAGCGCATCCCCATCGTTCACTTCCGGCTTGGTATACTTGTTTTCCACAGCGACCTGCGCGAGAGAGACCAGGCAGTCCAGTGTCGCAATCTGCTGTGCATTGGACTGGATAATGCCGGCAAATTGCGATGCATACAGACGGAGTTCATTAAATAATCGCGTCTCGATCGCAAGAATTTTTTCGTCCGCATTCAACACTTTGTCTTCATACTCTTTCAGTTCCGGTGTGATGTACCGCTCCGCATTCGTCATCGTCTGCTTGCGGATATAATCGGCAGGAATCTTATCCTTATGCGTGTGCGTAATCTCGATGTAATAACCAAACACATTGTTGAAGCCGATCTTCAGCGACGAGATCCCTGTCCGTTCGCGCTCCTTCACTTGCAGATTCGCGATCCAATCTTTTGCGGAAAATGAGAGCGAACGCAGTTCGTCCAATTCTTTGTTGAATCCCGTCCGGATAACTCCGCCATCCTCGAACTTCATCGGAGGATCATCCGCAATCGCACGCGTGATCGCATTAGTCAGCTCTTCTAATGGCATCAATTGAGAATTGATATCAGATAGAGTTTTTACCTCACCCCCTTCCCCTCTCCTTACAGGAGAGGGGATTGAGGGGTGAGGTCCGTTCAGAAGAATATCCTTCAACTTAGGTATGCTCTGCAATATCCTCTTCAACGCCAGCATTTCCCGCGGATTTGCCCGGCTCGTCGCAATGCGTGCAATCAGCCGTTCCATATCCCCAATCTCGGAAAGTTCGGTCTGCAGATTCGCCCGCAGAGTCGATTGTTCCACCAACGTCGTGACACCGGAGGAGCGCCAATGGATCTGGTCAATCTTTTTCAATGGATTATTCACCCATCTCTTCAACAGCCGTCCCCCCATCGGTGTGTTGGATTTATCTAACACCGAAAATAGCGTACCATCCTGCGAACCGCCGAGCGATGAGGTAATCTCGAGATTCCGTTTCGTGGAAGGATCGAGAACGATCGTCTCTTCAACGGAATACGGAACAATCTTCTGAATGTGAGCAAGATTCGCTTTTTGCGTCTCGTTCAGATAGTGCATCACCCCGCCAGCAGCGATAATACCGATACTCATCGCATCGATGCCGAATCCTTTCAGCGACTGCGTCTTGAACTGTTGCAACAGTTTTTCATTGCCATAATTGAACTGGAAGAGCCAATCATCCAGCGAAGTGTACAAACCAGAGAAATGCCCCCGCAGCACTCCGGGGAACGATTCCTTATCCCTCTTTTGCACCAGCAGTTCCGCCGGAGCGATAGATGAAAGTATTTCGGGCAGTTGACGGAAAGGAAATTCGGAAATATAAAATTCGCCGGTGGAAATATCGACAAACGAGAAACCGACCGGATCATTCGCTGCAGCAATGGCGCTCGGCAAGGCGACGCAGGCAAGATAGTTGTTCTGTTTCTGTTTCAGGATCTTATCGGAGAACGAAACGCCGGGAGTGACTACTTCGATCACATCGCGCTTGACGATCCCTTTCGCAAATTTCGGATCCTCCAACTGTTCACAGACCGCGACTCGAAGTCCGGCTTTTAATAATTTCGGCAAGTAGGTTTCCAATGCATGATAGGGAAATCCCGCCAGCGGTGTTTCTCCACCATCCCCTGTTTTTCCTCGCCGCGTCAGCGTAATCCCAAGGACTTTCGATGTAGTTTTAGCATCCTCATCGAATGTCTCATAGAAATCCCCCATCCTGAACAGCAGGATCGTATCGGGATACTTCGCCTTCACCGAGGCATATTGTTTCATTAAAGGGGTGGACATGGAAAAAATTAATCGATTACAGGATTACATAATTGCATGCTTGCATTGACCGTAAGATTGCAGAATCCCCGAAGAGTTCATTTCTCCGGGGATTCTGTCGGTGGCATCAAGGTAAAAAAATAATAGAGGGGAAACAAGAAAGGGAAAAAGTTATTGGACAGTCTCCCGGGAAAGTTTGACCAATGAAAATACGACGAAGG
>JBAYJG010000203.1:0-6024 GCA_041665225.1 Bacteroidota bacterium | reverse complement strand
GATCGAAGTGATGAAAGCGCCGCCGACCGAGAGTCTTGGTGAGACTTCCACCGGCCAGAAAAAAAGGATCTATGTCACAAAGTTCGATATTGATATCGCAAAATGCTGCTATTGCGGACTTTGTGTTTTTCCTTGTCCGACCGAATGTCTAAAAATGACAGATGTGTATGAGTTTTCGGAGTACGACCGAACTAATCTTATCTATAATTTCGGTACGATGTCTCCCGTGGAGATCGAGACGGCCAAGATGAAAGTGAAACTGTACGACGAAGAGCAGGCTGCAAAAAAAGCCGCCGCTGCCGTACAGGCCGCGGCTGCAAAAGCTGCCGCAGCTGCACAGCCGGCCGCTCCCGCTGCTACTCCTGCACCACCGGCAGCACCCGCGCAGAGTGCGCAACCGAACAATCTGGAAACACCACCAACTCAGCAATAGAACGTTATGAACCTTTACGAAATAATCTTTTACTTCTTCGCATTCATTACCGTCGGGTCAGCCGCTGTTGTTGTCTTTTCACGGAACATCGTGTACTCGGCAT
Organism: Bacteroidota bacterium; assembly: GCA_041665225.1. GTDB lineage: Bacteria > Bacteroidota > Ignavibacteria > UBA10030 > UBA8401 > UBA8401. The sequence continues at coordinate 5,488 of JBAYJG010000203.1, read as the reverse complement.
TTGCACTGCTGTTCACCTTTTTCGGAGTTGCGGGAATCTATGTGCTGCTCAATGCAGATTTCCTCGCCATCACGCAATTGCTCGTGTATGTAGGAGGCATCCTCGTGCTGCTGCTCTTCGGCGTTATGCTGACGACCAATACGGTCAGTCTTGACGTGAAACCCGGATCTCTGAATGTGCTGCCCGCGGTGAGCGTCGTAGCAGTCATCGCCGGTTTGCTCGGCGGAGTCTATTGGACAAGCGATTGGTTTGTGAGTACACAGATGGGAGAATTGACGAAACAGACAACATCAAAAGAGATTGGCAGCGCATTGATCACCACACATGTGCTGCCGTTCGAGATCGCATCGGTGATTCTGCTCGTGGCGATCGTCGGTGCGGCCATGATGGCGCGCAGAGAAAAAATACAATGACAATTTGATAATCTGATACTATTATGACTATAACACTGACACATTTTCTCATCATCAGCGCAGCCCTCTTTACTTTTGGTCTGTATGCTGTTCTGACACGTCGCAATGCCATTATGGTGCTGATGGGCATCGAACTTATTTTAAACTCCGCGAACATCAATTTTCTCGCGTTCTCCCGCTTTGGCGGAATGAACCTGGAAGGACAGATGGCGGCGATCTTTGTGATTATACTCGCAGCGGCGGAAGCGGCAATCGCACTGGCGATTGTATTGAATATTTATAAGCGGTTCAATACTGTGAATGTTGACGAAATTTCTTATTTAAAAGACTAACACGGGTCATGTTGAACGATTTGATCACAATGAATGATGTATCGGTGCTGTTGTCCAAGATTTCCCGACAGGGGATTGGGACGATGGCATCACGGATCTTTCGCGCGGATCAAAACAGAGTGAAGAATGCCTGGAGTTTGACGGAAGGGGAACTCACGCACTGGTGGGATATTCCCGAAGTGCAGGAACGATGGAACGAAAAAATTACCGGGAAGAAGAATGTCGGCATCTGTGAATATGTGCGGGATAATTTTTGTCCGCCGGCGACGCCGCTCAATGGACTTTCTATCGGATGTGGAACCGGCAATAAAGAATTACAATGGGTGAAGGCGATCGGACAATTATCATTGCGGGGAATTGATATTTCCCATGAACGAATTGAGAAAGCATCCATCAAAGCTCGTGAAGCAGGAGTGCAGGATCGTTTGGTGTTCTCAGTCGCCAACGTTTACGATGTGCCGTTAGTGCGCGGTGCGTATGATGTAATCATTTTTGACAGTTCTCTGCATCACTTCGCTCCGATCGGTTCGGTACTTGATGCTGTGAAACAGGCATTATCTCCCTCCGGCATTTTAATCGTGAACGAATATATCGGTCCGGCACGTTTTCAATGGACCGATCGTCAGTTGGAGATCGTCAATGATCTGTTGGCATCGCTTCCGGAAGAATACCGTAAAAGGATTTCCAGGAATACGACCAAAAAGAAAGAGTATCGCCCGGGACGATTGAGCATGTATATCAGCGATCCTTCGGAAGCAGTGGAATCCGACAAAATTGAACGCGAATTGTATGAACGATTCGACATCGTTGAAAAGAAAGAATATGGCGGTACGATCCTGCAGCTGGTCTTTAAAGATATCGCCGGGAATTTTATCCGGAATGACCGGAAAACGAAAGAACTGCTTCAGGAGATATTTGCTACAGAAGACAAATTTCTCAGCACCGGTGATGTGAAGAGCGATTTTGCATTTTTCATTGCCAGGCCAAAATTTTACGCACAATAACTATTGAACATAATGTTACCAGAACTTACTATTGCTCTCGCTATTCTTCTTCTCCCGCTCGCCAGTTTTATTTTACTGATCTTTTTCGGGAAACGATTTACGGAAAAGAGCGGGCTCGTCGGAACGATATTCCTCGGTATTGATCTGGCTCTTGCCATCTACATCCTGTTTGCGAAACTCGCTGTCAACACGGTGTGGGATTTCACGTTCACCTGGATCGATTTCCACACGGCGATCAATCAGGTTCCGCTCAAGATAGATATCGGCATCATGGTGGATAATCTCACTGCGGTGATGCTGGTCGTCGTAACGCTGATAAGTTTTCTGGTGCATGTGTTTTCTCTTGCCTACATGAAGGATGATGTGCGCTACTCGAGATACTATGCGAATCTCGGCATCTTTACCTTCTCTATGCTCGGTATCGTTGTGACGAACAATTATCTTCTGATGTATGTTTTTTGGGAACTGGTGGGATTAAGTTCGTATCTGCTGATCGGCCACTGGTATGAAAAGAAATCCGCATCCGATGCAGCAAAGAAAGCGTTCATTGTGAACCGCGTCGGCGATTTGGGATTCTTTATCGGCATCATGATCGTTTGGATGCAGTATTCGACACTGACCTACACAGGTATTTTCTCTGCAATTGGGCATGGTGTCGTACCGTTCGATTCAAACACATGGCTGACAGCTGCGGGTCTGTTGATCTTCTGCGGCGCTATTGGAAAATCTGCACAATTTCCGCTTCATGTCTGGCTGCCGGACGCAATGGAAGGTCCGACCCCGGTCAGTGCGTTGATCCATGCCGCAACGATGGTCGCGGCGGGTGTCTATCTTGTTGCACGCACATTCCCAATGCTTACAGCTGATGCATTGATGGTGATCGCTTACTTCGGTGCCGTCACAGCATTCATTTCGGCCACCATTGCAATAGTACAGAATGATATTAAAAAGATCCTCGCGTATTCCACGGTCAGTCAGTTGGGCTATATGGTGATGGGCCTCGGCGTTGGAGCATATACTGCTGGAGTGATGCATCTTGTAACACATGCGGCGTTCAAAGCCGGACTTTTCCTTGCTTCAGGTTCCGTTATTTACGCAATGCATCATGCTCTGCATCATCTGAACGATCATCATACCGATGCGCAGGATGTGCGGTTTATGGGGGGACTGCGGTCAAAGATGCCGCTGACCTTCTGGACTATGACGATCTTTACTCTCGCAATTTCCGGTGTTCCATTGACTTCCGGTTTTCTGAGCAAGGATGAGATCCTGGCGGGAACGCTTGCATTTTCGCATTTCACCGGACATTCCCTTATCCCGATCATCGGGTTCTTCGTTGCCGGACTGACGGCATTCTACATGTTTCGTATGCTGATTCTTACGTTCATGGGAGAGCACCAGGATGCACACAGGGTAGAATACATTCATGAATCGCCGCGCGTGATTACCGTTCCATTGATGGTGCTGGCGGCATTATCCTTCTTCATCTTTTTCTCGTTCAATCCGATCAATGCAAGCCAGGGATGGTTCTTTCACAATATGGCATATCCTGTGATCAGCGTCCCTGAAACAGTTGCATCCACACCGACCGAGGAATTTGTTGAAGAGATCCATCATCAGCATACGACTGCGATGGTGCTCTCTGTTGCGATCTCCGGTCTCGGGATTCTGCTTGCATTTGTTACCTATTATTGGAAGAAAATTTCTGCCGATGCATTTGAACGTGCGCTGAAACCGCTCCATACATTCCTGTACCGGAAATGGTATTTCGATGAATTGTACGATGCAACGGCCGTTGCGGCAACACTCGGTGTAGCTAGGGTACTTGCGTGGTTTGACGGCACAATAATCGACGGAATAGTGAACGGAGCTGCATGGCTGACAAAGATCGTTTCAATCATCAGCGGGAAATTCGATTCCCTGGTGGTAGACGGCATGGTGAACTTCACGGCATTCTTTGCCGGCATGTTGGGGCAGTCAGTACAGAAAGTTCAAACGGGGAAAGTGCAAACCTACATGATCTTTGCCATTGTGGGATTGATGGTATTGTTGGCGTTGTATATTTGAATCAACTGCTCGTGACATTGTAATTTTGTAATTAAACACTTTTATCATTTGACAAATATTATGGAACTCAAAATACTTAACATCGGTATCCTTACCTGGCTTACATTTTTACCCGTTCTCGGGATGATCATCGTTCTACTCCTTCCGAAAGAACAAAAAACGGCGATTCGCTGGACGTCGCTGGTGTTCACATTGCTGCAGGTCGTGCTGGCATTCCTGGTCTTCATAAAGTTCGACCGATCGATGGCCGGTGTAAACTCTGCAGAAACGATGCAGTTCAAGGAGATGTTCGACTGGATCAACGTGAAGAGCACCGGTTGGTTCGGTTCCATTAAGATCGAATATTTTCTCGGTATCGACGGTATCAGCATGCCGATGGTTTTCCTGACCGCGATCATCTCCTGCATTGCTGTGATCTCCTCGTGGACTATCGAGAAATCGATAAAAGGGTATTTCGCACTGCTTCTTCTTCTTGATACCGGTATGATGGGCGTGTTTGTCTCGCTCGACTTTTTCCTGTTTTACATTTTCTGGGAAGTGATGCTGCTGCCGATGTATTTCCTGATCGGCGTGTGGGGCGGTCCGCGGCGGGAATATGCGGCCATCAAGTTCTTCCTTTATACATTGCTCGGTTCTGTGTTGTTATTGCTGGCGATGCTGGCACTCTATTTCAGTGTGACCATCATTGATCCGGCATCCGGCGAAAAGATCCACACATTCAACATGCTGGCAATGATGAACCCGGCAAATTACGAACCGGGATCGATCCTTTCTGGAGTCTCTACATCATGGCGGTATCTGGCCTATATTGCGATCTTCATCGGGTTTGCGATTAAAGTGCCGATCTTTCCATTTCACACGTGGCTGCCCGATGCACACGTTGAAGCTCCGACTGCCATCAGCGTTATCCTGGCAGGAGTTCTGCTGAAGATGGGAACATACGGATTGCTACGCATCGGATTCCCGATTTTCCCGGATGCTGCGATGCATTATCTCTATCCGCTCGCATTCCTTGGCTTTATCAACATCATCTACGGCGCCTTCTGCGCTATGGCTCAGAAGGATTTCAAAAAACTGATCGCATACTCTTCCGTCAGTCATATGGGTATCGTGATTCTCGGAATGGCAGCAATGAATACGCAAGGGATGCTCGGAGGGATGCTGCAGATGTTCAATCACGGAACGATCACTGCAATGCTCTTCTTGATTGTTGGCGTCATTTACGACCGGGCACATACGCGCGGACTGGATGACTTCGGCGGATTGATGAACAAAATGCCGAACTATTCCGGAATAATGATGATCGCGTTCTTTGCCGCTATCGGCCTGCCGGGTCTGAGCGGATTCATCTCGGAAGCATTCTCGTTCCTCGGTGCGTTCCAGACATTCCGCTGGCTGACCATCGCTTCTGCTTTCGGTATCGTGTTGACCGCCGGCTATATGCTTTGGACATTGCAACGTGTGTTCCTCGGAACACTGCCGGAAAAATGGAACGGATTGACCGATATCAATGCCCGTGAATTGTCGATGCTCATTCCGCTGGCCATTATCGTGATCGTTCTCGGCGTGTACCCAAATCTGATGCTGGACGTGATGAATGCTTCTGCTAACACCTTGGTGGATTTTGTCAAGGGAAGCGCAGGCGCAGGCATCATCAATTGAATGGTTATTC
>JBAYJG010000202.1:0-6085 GCA_041665225.1 Bacteroidota bacterium | reverse complement strand
TCGGTATCGGTCGAGGAGGGTTTGCTACTTCAATGTTGTTGGATCTGGCAGAAATGGCGCGCATTGTCAAAATCGGTTTTACCAAAAAGATAAATATTGGGCTGGATATAAATCCGTTTTTTCCTATCAAAAAAAAAGCAAGGGCGTTATTTGTTGCACAAGCGGGATTTTCATTTTAGACATTCCCGAACAAAACAGTTGCAGCAATCCGTAAAATGAATTACAACTTTAAAAGGATATGAAATGAAATTAGTACGATTGCTTTCCCCTTACACATTAGGTGCAATGAAATTAAAAAATAGAATTGTCATGGCACCGATGACTCGTTCGCGTGCCATCCATAACATTCCAAACGATTTAATGTCGGAATATTACACGCAGCGGACTGCAGCAGGATTCATTATTACTGAAGGGACTTCCCCGTCTCCAAACGGACTTGGCTACAGCCGTATCCCCGGTATCTTTTCGTTACCGCAAATTGAAGGGTGGAAAAACATTACCAAGAACGTGCATGAAAAAAACGGCAGAATATTTGTTCAATTGATGCATACCGGCCGCATAGGACACCCGGCGAATCTGGATGGGCACGCACGCATTCTTGCACCTTCAGCTGTTGCTGCATCCGGAAAAATTTGGACAGATACGTTGGGAATGCAGACATATCCGATTCCCACGGCAATGAGTCTTGAAGAAATTCAATCGACCGTTGAAGAATATAAAACTGCCGCCGTCAATGCCATCCATGCAGGGTTCGACGGGATAGAGCTCCATGCTGCAAACGGCTATTTGATTGAACAATTTTTATCTCCTCTCAGCAATACACGAACCGATGCCTACGGCGGCAGTATTGAACATCGTTCTCGGTTTCTTTTGGAAATAGTTCAAGGGGTGAAGGATGTCATCGGAAAACATAGCATCGGCATCCGTTTATCACCGTATGGAATTGCAAACGATATGCCTCATTATCCGGAGATCGAGAAAACATATACATATCTCGCAGAAGAGATCAATCGAAAAGAGATCCTGTACATCCATATTGTTGATCATCAGAGTATGGGAGGACCGGAAATTCCAGCGGAGATAAAGAATATTTTCCGTGCAACATTTACCGGAGCAGTCATTCTTAGCGGAGGATACTCTTTTGAACGCGCGGAAATAGAATTGCAAAACGGTCAGGCAGATCTGTTTGCATTTGGCCGGTCATTTATTAATAACCCGGATCTTGTGGAACGTTTCATGTATGGAAACCCTCTCACAAAAGAATTTGATACGAGTACGCTTTATTCAGCCGCTGCAAAAGGATATACGGATTATCCTGTGTATACAAGCGAATTTACAAAATCTCATAATCAAAAAGGATAAACAATGAATATCAGAAAAATCGCTTCCTTATCAATTCTTATCATCATGATTTCTGCGTCATTGTTTGGAATTGAGATGAATAATGACAGCTCCGGAACATCATCGAAACAGCATGATATGATGAAACTAATGGGCAAGCCGTTCATCGATACCCTGGTAGAAGGGCTGCACTTAAAGGTATGGCTTGTGACACAAAAACAGCACAAATCATTGATGAATAGGATCAAAGAGAAGGAAATAATCCATAAGAGTCACGACGGCGTGAAGATGGATAAAGCCTCGAAGGAAGCGATGATGGCGGGTACACATCATTTTATGTTGATGGTGCAAGATCCGGTGACCGGAAAAGAAATATCCAATGCTGCAACAAAGATCCTCATCGATTCCCCGACAAAAAAAGATTCCTTTATCGATCTTAAACCGATGATGGGTCACTACGGAGAAAGTATCACGTTGAAGCAAAAAGGTATCAATGAAATAATTGTTTCTGTCAACGTGGATGATTACTCAAGAGATTTAAAATTTAAATATAAAGTAAAATGAACTGTTCGGTTTCAATTCAACCATGTGTATGAAAAGGAGAATCACAATGCGTTATCTAGAAGACATATCAAAATCCCAACCCAATGTCATTGCGAGCCGTTTTTTGGCGAAGCAATCTCGATTTTTCTATCAACTCGAAAAGATTGCTTCGGTCGCTTTGCTCCCTCGCAATGACAATTCAATTTTGAGATGGCTTCTAATTATTGGTCTTGCTGTTTTCTTTACCGCGGGAAGTGCCGATGCACAACTGAGCATTCATCTTGGATTCAATTTTGAAACTCAGCCGATGTGGGGTCCAACCGGATACGATCACGTTGAGTACTATTATCTGCCGGATATCGAGGTATACTACAATGTCCCACAGCAGCGGTTCTATTATTATGAAGGAGGAGTGTGGATCGGCCGTTCATCGTTGCCGTACCGGTACCGCCATTATGATTTTTATAATTCATATAAAGTGGTAGTGAACGACCGGACGCCGTATCGTAATCATCGCATCTATAGAGAAAAATATTTCTCCTATAGAGGTCGTCACGATCAGCCGGTAATTCGAGACAGCCGTGATGAACGGTATTATTCTAATAAGCGTCACCCGGAACATAACAGCTGGAAGAAACAGCAGAAGAGCCGCGAACGACAAAACGACAACAATGGACGCGGCGATAAACGGAATCGATAAAACCAGTTCCGCGAACAGAGGGATAACAATAATGGATAAAGAAATAGTTCATCCGTCAACACTCAAAAGAATACCGCCGATCTCTAAAGAGATCTATAAATCGACTCTGCATAAACTTCAGACAGAACTGGTTAAACTGCAAAGGCACTTCATAGAAAATAATGATAAGATTTTGATCATTCTTGAGGGGCGAGATGCATCGGGGAAGGACGGCACCATTAAGCGTATCGTCCAAAATTTAAGTCCGCGTGAAACCCGTGTTGTTGCACTCGGCAAACCTTCAGAGCGTGATCGTTCTTCATGGTATTTTCAACGATTTGTTCCGTATTTACCCGCTGCTCAGGAGCTGGTGCTCTTTAACCGGAGTTGGTATAACCGTGCAGGTGTAGAGAGAGTCATGGGGTTTTGCAACAATAATGAGTATGAAGAATTTATGAGTACTGTTCCAAATTTTGAGAACATGATCATTCGATCCGGTGTTAAACTTTTTAAATATTACCTTGATATCACCAAAGGTGAACAAAAGAAACGATTACGGAAACGGAAAACGGATCCGCTCAAGCAATGGAAAATTAGTCCGATCGACAACCAGGCAATAAAGCAATGGAAAGAATACAGCAAGGCGAGGAATGAAATGCTTGCCCGTTCACATAACCCTAATTCACCGTGGACTCTTGTACGCGCAAACAACAAACATTTGACACGAATCAATATTATCAAGGACATCCTCAACCGGTTGGAGTATGCCGATAAGGATAAAAAGCTTGTCCATCCCGATCAACAAATTGTTTTTGAATACGACATATCCAATCTCGAAAACGGACAGCTGGCAAAATAATGAGAAATATCTATCGAAATACAGAACGAGGTTTTGAAATAATCACTTCCGTTGCAACCACGGTGCTCGGTAATTCCATTACATTTATTATTGCGGTGTGCACGGTGATCTTTTGGTTCAGCAATAATCAGTTTTATGTTCAGGATATTCATTCCATCATCGGTGATGTTATTCTGAGTATTACATTTTTAAGTATGTTCATTATCCAAAGATCGTTCGGTCATTTTTCATCATCGCTTCATTTAAAGGTGAATGAACTTGTCGCATCGCATGAGCCGGCGCGTAATGCGGTGTTGAATGCAGAAGAAAAAACAGAGGCGGAAATAACGGAGTTGGCAAAAGATTATGTTGAGCTGATTGAAGAAATAAAACAACAAGAATCACCGCTCTAAAATTAATTTAAAAAGAAACGAAACTACTCAGCAGAATTACATAAAAATTAAAAAACATGCCACCAAAACACGAAAGTGCATAAAAAGAATTTGAACCATTACCCAAAATAGTTGGTGAAATATTGTGTTTTCGTATTTTAGTGGCAAAAAATCATAAACGCTGAGTAGTCACTAAGAAACAATCCAATAAATTGAAAGGAACATCATGGAACTCGATACAGTGGACATTGAAAAAAATCTTTTACCTCCGGCAGATTGGGCCGGGGAAATAGAACGATTGCAGGAGAACATCAGCAACGAGCGGGACCGGAATCTCCGCACGCTGGCTGATTTTAAGAACTATCGCCGCCGTATCGAACGAGAAGGGAATACGCTTGCCAAAGAAGGTAAACGGGAGCTCATCCTGCCGCTGTTGGATATTGTGGACGATCTGGAAAAGGTATTGACGTTCGCTGAAGAAGGGAAGAAATCATCGGTAAAGGGAATTGAAATTATTCACCTAAAAATTCTTTCGCTGCTGGCAGCGCAAGGTGTTCATCCATTTCAAAGTCTTAACACGCCGTTTAATTACGCGCTGCACGAAGCTGTTGCAGTAATACAGCATAAGGACAAGGAAACCAAACCCGAAACTGTGGTTGACGAACTGCGCAGAGGGTATTTCTGGAACGAAGAATTACTACGCGCAGCACAAGTGCGAGTATCCAAATAATGAAACTGTTTTTCAGGAAACACCCTTCTGAGCGGAGAGGGCCTGCAAAGACCCAACTCATCATTCAGAATAGCAACAGATCGTTGCTTGGTCATCAAAGGAGCGATCGTATTGAAACTTTCCTTCACCCGCATATTTGGCAGTACGCCGAAAGCATCGCTTTGGGATAATGAATCACTCATTCGAAGTGAGCTCTTCAGCATTGAACGGCTGGAACAGCATGCGGAAAGTCTTGCAAAGGCTCAGCCGGTGCTGTCAAAACCGACTGCCGGTCATTCGTTAGCAGTCCGCCTTGCGGATAATGGCCGCGTATTACTCCGTACGTATCACACTATTGCGAAAGCAATCAGCGAAGAACTAGTGATTACACCGGCAGCAGAATGGCTGGTGGACAACTTTTACATTGTTGATGAACAGATCCGCAATATCCATGACGATCTTCCTTCTGGCTATTACCGCCAACTTCCAAAACTTGCCGATGGAGCGCTCAAAGGCTATCCGCGTGTCTTTGGAATTGCCTGGGCATTCGTTGCACATACAGACAGCCGGTTCGATCTTGAGACGCTGAGCCGGTTTGTTAGCGCATATCAGCGTATTCAGCCGCTGACAATCGGCGAACTCTGGGCAGTAGCAATTACTCTGCGCATTATTCTTGTGGAAAATTTACGCCGCTCTGCCGAGCGCATTGTCAAGAGCCGTGAACAACGCGCCGATGCCAACAACGCCGCAGAACGCCTGCTTGGTATCGGGACCATCGATGTAGAACGACCCGAAATTACGTTACTCCGCTTTCACGGAAAAAAACTACCAACTGCATTTGCCGTACAGCTTGTCCAGCGATTGCGAGATCAGGATCCGGCTGTTACACCTGCACTGCAATGGCTTGATGAACGTTTGACTGCACAGGGAACGACATCCGAAAAGATTGTCAATGAAGAGCATCAGTATCAAGGCGCGATGAGTGTTACTGTCCGCAATATCATCACCAGCATGCGTCAAATGTCTTCCATTGATTGGCCGAAATTTTTTGAGAGTGTTAGTCTTGTGGATGAAGCATTGTCTGCCGAAAGTAATTTTGCGGCAATGGACTTCCCGACGCGGGACAGTTACCGTCATGCGATTGAAGATCTTTCGCGCGGATCGAAGTTCACGGAACTTGAGATCACTCAAAAGGCGATCCAAAACGCGCACACAGCGAAAGTTGGTAAACGGAACGTTCCAGATCAAGATCCCGGATTTTATCTTATTTCAAGAGGCCGGTTAATTTTTGAGCGGCAGATCTCGTTCCACATTCCGCTTCGTTTATGGTTTGACCGCATCGCTTCAAATTATGGAATTCGGGGCTATATCATTTCGATTGCTTCTCTCTGCGCTCTGATCCTAGCCATACCGGTTCTTGCTGTTGCCAGACAGGGAACGACCATTTATGAGATCGTTCTCTTGGCGATTCTTGCCGTTCTCCCGTTATCCGATGTTGCCGTTGCTCTTGTGAATCATTGGGTCACACAACGGTTTGGACCAAAGGGACTTCCCGCACTGGAATTGAAAGAAGGTGTGCCGTT
>JBAYJG010000201.1:0-6102 GCA_041665225.1 Bacteroidota bacterium | reverse complement strand
TGGAATGCCCGAGCGGGGCCGACGCCGTTGCACAGTTCTCCCGCTTCCGGCCGGACTTTGTCATGATGGATATTGAGATGAAGGGAATGGACGGATTTGCGGCGACGGAGAAGATTTACGAACAGGATCCGCAGGCAAAGATTATTTTTGTGACCGATCACGATACCTCGGCGTTCCGATTAAAGGCCAAGAGATTGAACGCCGCGGGATTTGTGAACAAAGAAAACTTACCGGAACTCATTCAGTTGCTTCATCAATAATTTCTTAGGAGGCGTTCATGCCTGTTCAGTTACGTTCATTATCGATACCGGGATGCAGGATGAATCCGTTTCCCGCATTTCGAATACTCTGTATGTACTTCTGTTTCTTCGCGTGTGCGGCATCTTCTCTGTACGGTCAATCGGTAAATGCATTGTCTTTCGACGGCTCATCGCAAAGCTATGTATCGATCCCGTCCAGCTCGGCATTGACGACGTCGCAATTTACCGTCGAGGCGTGGGTGAAGATCGGCTCTTCATGGTATTACGACGGCATTATCGACAAAGGCCGCCAGGTTGTCAACAACTGGTGGATTCTGACAACGAGCATGGCACCGGAAGTCGGGCAGGCAAAAGGGGTCATCTTCGGAGTGTTTACCAGTGCGGGAAACATTGAAATTATTTGCCCGTGGGGTGATAACAACTGGCATCACGTGGCGATGTCGTTCGACGGCACAACGCTTCGCGCCTATATCGACGGAACACTGACCGCGACAAATTCCGGAGGTGTGTATACACCGGTCACCTCTTCCGTCAGAATTGGAAGCAGGCTCGAAACGGTCAGCTGGAACCAGCCGCTGAACGGTATGGTGGATGAGGTGCGGATATGGGATACGGCATTATCGTCGTCGACCATTTCGGCATGGAGATTCAAATCGGTTACCGCGTCGCATCCGAATTACGCTTCATTGAAAACGTATTACAAATTCAATGAAGGTTCGGGCACAACGACGGACGATGCGAGCAGTTCGAATCTCGATGGCACACTCGTCAACTCCCCTTCGTGGATCGTCTCCACTGCACCGCTGGATGTGAATATTCTTTCGGCAGGAACTACGTGGGAAAGCGGCACATGGAGCTTCGGAAGAGTCCCGACCTCTTCTGAAGATGCACAGGTGAATTCCGGTTTGACGGTGACCGTCAATTCTGCGGCGGTCTGCAATAAACTGACCCTGGGAAATTCCACCAATGCCGCCGCTTCTCTCTCGGTGAACAATACGTACAGCCTGACGATCAACGGCGATCTTCTTATGAACCCGTCAAACCTGTCGCAGACATTCACGCTCGACGCCAATCAGGGAACGCTCACCATTGCCGGAACGCCGAATGTCAGCGGCTTCGGTACGATGAACGTTTCCGTCGGTTCCGGCAGTATCTATTTTACAAATCCCTCCGGTGTGAATTGGATCGCCGGGAATCTAAAAACGACAGCGGGGATATCCAGCGACATCACGTTCTCGGGTCCTTTCACGCTCACCTCGGGGACGCAATATATGGATGGCGGCCGATGGTACTTCAACAGCGGATTTACGCGCGCGGGAGGGACACTCACTTCGACGGGGAATGCCGAACAGATCTATCTGGCGGGAAATCTCACCGCAACAGCGTCGACATCATTTGATGCGGCGAGTGTTGTGACATTTACCGATACGGCAACCATAACACCGGCCGCTGCGATCTCATTCGGAAGCATCACAGTGACCGATACAAGTCTTGTGAATTGCAGCGGGAATATCAGTTTCAGCGATACGTTGCTGATTAATGGCATCTTCAATCCGTCGGCTTCAGCAGTGATATCCGGCGCAGGGAAATTAGCCGGTACCGGTACGGCAAAAGTGACCAGCACAAGTGCACTAGGGGGTGCGAATAGTCAATTACAGCAGCAATATCCTGTGGCAGGATATCCGACCATCGGCGTGCCCATTCCGTACTCCTCATTGACAATCGACTATGCAGGTACCAATCAAGCGTTAGCATACATCAATTATGCCTACGGAAAACTGAAGATCAGCGGATCGATCACCAACAGCCAATCAAGCGTTTATGTGCAAAATGAATTCAATGTTTCGGGGACTTATACTCCGACCTCCTCGGCGCCGATGTATATTTCTGGAACCATCGTTAATACCGGAACAATGGAATTTCTCTATCTCAGCATCAACGGGACGGTGACGACCTCGAGCAGTTTTACAGTGAAAGACGACATGGTTCGAAACGGCGGAACGTTCACGGCGACAGGAGGGACGGTGACATTGACCGGCGCCTGGAGAATGCTCTATGTTTCCAATGCCTTCACATTTTATAATCTTCGGATCTCCGGAATGAATGCGAATGCATACGAATCCGATATCGCCATTACCGGAACATTGACCGTCGATTCCGGAGTCTCATTCGTTTCCGCAAATTCGTCGGATATAACGTTCACCGGTACGAATTGGTCGATCGTCAACAACGGTTATCTGCAGTTTGGCGACCTGATCATCGCCGGTACTCCGGCAACGCAGCCGACAGCCAGTTTTTCATTCGCGGGACAGTTGACGGTGAATCCCGGGGTGACGCTTGCACCGACGGCAGGAACGATCTCCACCAGCGGCACATCATGGCGGATGGTGCGGAACGGGACGCTGACATTCAAGAACTTCACCGTTACGAATTCTCCGCTCACACAACCCTCAACGACATTCAGCGTCTCCGGAGTATTGTCGGTCACCGGCGGTACATTCAGCCCAACTGCAATCGTTACGATGAACAGCGGGAGTTCCATTTCCAACAGCAGCACGCTCACGTTTACCGGATTGACGATTGCTGCCGGCGCAAATGTCGGAATCACCGGAACGATCTCGTTGAGCGGACCACTGACACTTCAGAGCAGTGCACAATTGACCGGATCCGTGACATTCACCGGTACCGGGTGGACGATCACGAATTCAGGGACAATCAATTTTGCCAACCTGACCATCGCCGGAACTCCGTCGACGCAGCCGTCGGTAAGTTTTTCGGTCGCCGGCACGCTCACGGTTAACAGCAGTGTGACGTTCGCACCCGCATCCGGCAATACGATTACAATGACCGGATCATCGTGGGGAATTTCAAACAGCGGCACGCTGACGTTCAGGGGATTGACGATTAACGGAACGCCCTCCGTACAGCCTTCATCGGCTTTCGGTATGAACGGCGCACTGAACGTCGTCAGCAGTAATTTTTCTCCCACCGGTACTGTCACACTCAACAGCAACAGTTCCGTTTCCAATTCGGGTGGGACGTTGACATTTATAAATCTCTCCATTGCTGCTTTTGCGACCGGCGTTACCATGTCGGGTTTTACTATTCCGGCGGGGGGTATTTTTACGGTCAATAATTCTGCTTCCGTGACACTTTCAGGCGGGACATTCACCGGCGGAAGCACATTCACGGTAGGAACTTCTGCCGCAGTGTTGGGGTCTCCGGCAACCACGGTATCGATGAACCTGACTTCGGCAGGATTGACGGTCAGTAATTCCGGCACCATGACATTCGCCAATCTCACTGTTTCCGGATCGGGCGTATATACGCTCACTGTTCCCGGAACAGTAACATTGCAGGGAACGCTGACCACTTCCGGCCCGTCGGTTTCGATCGCTGCTCTGACGATGAACAACGGTGCGACGACATCCGGCAGCAGTACAGGTTCAGTCACCGCGGGAAGTCTTACGGTGGCAAATTCTGCTTCGGTCTCACTGGGCGGAATAGTGACCGTTACCGGCGCATTGACAACCGGAAGTTCGTCGGTGATGACAGCAGGCGGTAATGTGACGATCGGAGGGGCGCTGACGATCGGAAGTTCATCCGCATGGAATCACGGTTTCGGCACGGTAACATTCAACGGATCCAGCGCGACATTCACGAACAACGGGTCATGTACATTCTATAATGCTGTGCTGAATAAGACGCCGGGACAAACATTGACACTTGCCGATACGATGAAGGTTTCCAATGTCTTGACGCTGACATCGGGGCGCATTGCTACCGGAACCGACATCGTCGATATTACGGGGAATGCGGCGGCGAATGTCGTTGCAACGGACGGGATCATCGACGGAAAGATCCGCCGTGCGGTCGCCAACAATGCATCGACCTATCTCTTTAACGACGCGGCAACCTCCGTTACCCGTGCAAGCGGTACGAACCCGACTTCGGTCAGTATTGAATCAAAACCAAATACGTCTATCCCGTACGGAGTGACATCCTATGCGGCTAAACGGTACTACACAATTACGCCGACCGGCGGCAGCGGAACGTGGAATCTCTCCCTGAGTTACCGGAACGCGGCGGGAGGGGGAGATGTGGATGAACGGAACGGATTGACGGAGTCCGCATTCAAATTGTACAAAGGGGACGGTTCGTCGTGGTCAAATGTTTCCTCCACCCGTTCTTCCGTCACCAATCCGGCGAATTCCGGAAAGGTGGCAGGCACGGTAAGTTCTTTTTCGGATTGGACAATCTCGTCGGGATTTCCATCAAGCGTAACGACAAATGCCGCAACGAATATCACGGCAAGTGCCGCAACGTTCAACGGATCGGTGAACGCCAACGGCTTCAGCACCGCCGCACGGTTTGTGTTTGGGACTTCGCCGGGAACGTACACGGACAGTGTCACCGCAGTCGAAAGTCCGGTCACGGGAACATCGGCCACGACGATCTCTGCCGTAAAAAGTTCGCTGCTTCCCAACACCACATACTACTTCCGTGCCGCCGGTTCGAGCAGCGAAGCGTATGTGCGGGGCTCGGAACAAAATTTCACGACTCTTGAAATAGCACCGACGGTGACAACCGCCGCAGCGACGAATGTGACTGATTCCTCGTTCACAATGAACGGAACGGTGAATGCAAATAATTCCACAACGACAAATAGATTCGTGTACGGGGTATCATCCGGAACGTACACGGACAGCGCCGCTGCGGCGCCGGGTACTGCCTCCGGACTATCCACCACGAATGTTTCACTGGGGATCACCGGATTGGTACCGAACAGGATCTATTATTTCCGCACTGCCGGAACGAGCGGCGGCGGATATTCACGCGGGAGTGAACAGCAAATAACGACAACGGCTGTCGTTGCGGTTGTCTCGACAACTCCGGCGGCGAACATCGGCGAAACCAATGCGGTGCTGAATGGAACGGTGAATGCAAAAAATTCAAGCACGGTCGTCCGCTTCCTGTACGGGACTGTCGCCGGAACATACAGCGACAGTGTCGTTGCGTCGCAGAGTCCGCTGCTGGGATATGCGGATTCGGCAGTGACGGCATCGATCTCCGGATTGGCCGGCAGTACGACATACTATTTCCGCGTCACAGCAACGAACGGCGTCGGATATTCGCGCGGAAGCGAGCAGAATTTTACGACCGAAGCACCTCTTCCGGTTGAACTCGTGTCATTCATCGCGACATCAAAACGTTTGAATGCGGAGTTGAGATGGAAGACTTCGATGGAAGTAAACAATTTCGGGTTTGAAGTACAGAGGTCGGAGATCGGAAAGCATATCTCATCAGGAAGCGGTCATTCAGAGCGCAGCGAAGAATCCGGTGCGTGGTCAAAAATTGGATTTGTTGAGGGGAGCGGGACAAATAATTCACCTAAAGAATATTTCTTTACAGACAAAAATCTTACCGCGGGAACATATGTCTACCGGCTGAAACAAATAGACCGGGACGGAAAATTCTCATACACGGAGGAAACGGAAATCGAAGTCGGTGCGGTCCCGAATGTCTTTGCCCTGGAACAAAACTATCCCAATCCGTTCAATCCGGTGACGACGATCGGCTTTACGATTCCTGCCGACGGAAAGGCGACATTAAAGATTTACAATACGCTGGGACAGGAAGTGGCAACACTGTTCGACGGCGTGGCGGAAGCGGGAAAATATCACCAGGTGCAGTTCAACGGTCAGCGGAATGCAACAGGTATCTATATCGCACGCCTGCAGAGCGGAAATCATCTGCAGGTGAAGAAGATGATGTTGTTGAAATAACTGTTATACCATCGTTACTATCAAAAATGTCCGGCTCGTCCGGACATTTTTGTTTT
>JBAYJG010000200.1:0-6109 GCA_041665225.1 Bacteroidota bacterium | reverse complement strand
GAGTGATTCTCCGATCGTACGCTTGACTCCTGCCCGAAGGAAGAACGTCTTGTCAAATTCATATTCCGCCCCGAGCCGCACATTTTCCGCATTATCGTTCGGATGGTTCAATTGGATGGATGCGGTGATGCGTTGATCTTCCGTTTGCAGCGGTTCAAATGCATATCCCAGCTTAAACATTGTCGGCGGTGAAAATCCCTGGAATGTTTTCACCGTATCGTTCTTCCCGCTGATCACCGATCCGCTCGGTTCAACATTGTTCCCGAAATTCGTCACAACGACGGAGAACCGTGAACTTCCCAGTCCCATCGAGTAATATGTACCGATGTCGATCAGGAATGCATCGGAATGGAGTTCTGCGATTGTTTCCCGTACATATTTTCCAGTCACACCAAATGAAAATTGATCCGTCATCCTTCTCGAGAACGTTGCGCCAACCGCAAGGTCGGAATAATTAAAATAATTTCCTGTTCCGGTAGGATTGTACACCGTCGTAACTTTCATTGGATCCGTATGCAGTGCGATCACAGACAGTGCGATCACACTTCCTGCATCCAGATGATAACTCGCAGCAGTGAATTCATGCTGGATGTTCACCAGCCATTCCGCATGGGAAAAGATTGCCTGGTTTGTTGTGGAGTACACCAACCCCGCCGGATTCCAGAATACAGCGCTGATATCATCAGAAACTGCCACACATGCTTCGCCCATGCCGACGCCACGAGGATCTGCACCGATTTTCAGGAATTGCAGCGACGAAATGCCGGACCGCTGACCACCCAGGTTCGGAACCAGCTGGGCAAATACGGTGTGAACGGTGAACAGCATGGCGATGAACAGTATCTGCGCTGCATTTCGTTTCATTGTCGATATGTGAGAGGAAACTGCCGTCATGGTTTAGAATCTCAATGAAATACCAAGCCGTGCATTCCGCGGTGCGAGATATCGTGAAGGATCGTATGGATATGGAGAAATCGATCCTTGCAGATCAGGATACAACGGATCATTATAGCTGTTAGTCGTCCTGTCACCGTATTCGTACGCTCGGCCTGTGATAGGATTGATCAGCTGTGAATTTTTATTGTTAAACAGGTTCTGTATCTCGAGACTGATCGTCAGTTTTGCAAACGGAAGTTCATAGTATTTTTCTATGTTCATGTTCACGTAGAACCAATATTCTCCGTTCTTTTGATACGGATTTTCATAGTTTGGAATATACTGCGGCCGTCCGTCGGTACCGATGCCGTTGTAGAACTGTTCCGTATAGCGTTTCCCTGATTGATAAAAGGCACGGACGAATACATTATAATCATCCAGCACACCCGGGGCGAAATCCCACAGCGGTTCATTCTTCTTCACATTCAGGTTCGATACGAGAGAAACCTGCAATGGACGATCCCAACTGACATAATTTTCTTTGATGGATGATTCGAGGCCGCTTGTTGTAACGTTATAGAGTGCTTCCGTTGCAGAGGAACTCTTCCCAGTCGAAATTGAATATGTTCCGGATAATGTCGATTTGAAGGAAGGTGTGAACCGGTGAGTATATTCAAGTTCCAGACCACGATTGCGTGCATAATCAGAGTTGACATAAATATTGAATTTTTTATTCGAATACTTTTGGTCAGAAAGCGTGAATGATCGTGATGTGATGTAATCGAAAATATCCTTGTAGTACGCTGTCACTGTCAGAACATCATCCTCTGTAAACTGATTGCGGAGCCCGAGTTCGTACGCTACGGTCGTTTCGGGATTCAGATTCGGATTACCGATCGTCTGGTTGCCGGACAACGAACTTTTGCCGTTTAACTTCGAGTACACGTACGTCGGTTTCGGCAGTTTGGAAAAATGCCCGTACGAAAAGAACAGCGTTTGATTATCCGTAACAGGATGCGAGATTCCAAGACGTGGACTGATTCTCCCCTTCCATCGCTGTCCGAACAGCAGAGAGGTTTGATTCAGATATTCTTTCTTAATATCTGCCGAGATAATCGTGTTGGTAGGATCATTGATTGCATCATCAACATATTTCCCGGGGAACCAGTAGTCGAACCTCATACCGAAGTTCAGTACCATGCCGGAGATAGTGATATTATCCTGCGCATATAATGCGCCGGAGGCCGGATGAACGCTGTAAATATCGTTGTTCAGACCGCGTGGTTTAATCCAGGGTTGATAGATATCAATCATCTGGAAGTCTTGAAATTTCGCCTCAAAACCGGTTTTAAATTTGTTATTCTCCGAAAAATGGTTTGTGAAATCGAACTTCAGCGTATAATCATTGATAGAATGGTCCCTCCAGCTGTTGGGACTGCCGACATCATAGAATCCGTCACCGGGAATCACGCCGACACCGCCGACGGTATCGCGAGGATAATATTGTATAGGAAAAGTAACAATATCTCTTGGTTCAGTATATCGGTCATACAGTTTCCCGTTCGCATCACCGCGGACATGCGCGTTGTAATTGCTTAATCTGATCTCATAGAACATCTTCGGACTCAATGTATGGGTCCATGACAGGGAGTGTTGCGAATTCACCTGGGTAAATGTCTGCGCACTGTCCAGAATTTTTTGGAACTCATACTGGTATCCCGGCGATGGTTCTTCTCTATCCAGCGTTGTCTTTACCGTAGCGGTGTTTTGATCGATTGACACGGAACCGTTAAAGGCATAGGTCAGTTTTTCCGTCGATGTCGGCTTCCAGGTGAACTTCCCGGTTCCGGAAAACGCATTCGATAGTCGAAATGCAAAATCCTTGCCATGGAAGATCGAAGAGAATAACTGTGTCGGGGTATAGAAAGTATAGGCCCCGGTTGGTTTACCGCTGTTGGTATTTTCCTGCCATCGTGTATATCCATCAGTGACGTTGGCGGAAGCACTGATGAAAAAGCTGAACGTGCCTGGAATGATCAAATCGACAAGTGGCACAGGGCCGCTCAGGTTCGCTTCGCCGATATCGTTATTGAAGAAATGGCGGGATGTCGTTCCGTTGATCCGGTCGGTCTTGTACGAAATACTTCCGCGGTATTTATCCCCGCCGTCCTTCGTCGTGATATTGACAACACCGGATGTTGCCTGACCATATTCGGCATTATATCCGCCGGTGATCACCTCAATTTCCTGAATGGCTTCGGTTGCAACTTGCAGACCGAATCCTGTTCCGCCGAGAACGTCCTGCACGGAAACACCGTCAACAAGATACGCATTCTCATAACCGCGGCTCCCGCGAATATGAATTTCGTTATCCGATTGAACAACGCCTGTCTGCAATCCCACGGCATCTTTCACATTCTGAACCGCTGCAATGGCAAGATCTTCACTTTTCACGGTCCGTTTGCTGGAGGTTTCTTCGACATCGAACAGTCTCTTTTCACCGATGATAACAACCTCTTGGCCAAGAGAAAGAACTGATTCAGACATCTTTACATTCAGCTCCATCGTTTGCCCTCCCTCCACTTTGATGCCGGAATATTGAACGGTCTTATACCCGAGCAATGTCACGTCGATATTGTACGAGCCGGGATTAATATTCTTTACAGTAAAGTTTCCGTCAAAATCAGATGAAGCGCCGTAATATGTACCCTTCACAAGAATATTCACACTGGGCAAACCTTCGCCGTTTCTCTCGTCCACCACGCGACCGACTATCGTTCCGACTTTGGAAGCGTCGACAGCAGTTTTTTGCCGCATCCGTTCCAGCACTTGTCCATGAGCGATGGACAAACAACTGGCCATGATTACTATGAGAATTGAAAAGTGTTTCATCGGTTATTTAATGTCAAATTCATTCTCGATCACTTGCTTGAAGAAGAGCGGCAGGTTGCGCACCGGTCCATTCAGCAAATGCAGCGGCATCGCAAACAGGACAACTCTTTTTTGATTGTCGATGCACGATACTTCCAATTCACCCTGATAATCCTGCGGCGTCGCGTGTGAACTGTCGGTTTTATAGAGATATTCCGAGTCATTATTCTTGAAGATCTTTCGGAATGCGACATTCTGAACAGTGACCGGAGTTCCTCCGGTGCTGATCGAATCGGCATAGAGCACCGGATAACCGGATTTCAGCGGAAGGATCTTCGTTTTGGGATACAGCCTGTTGCTGATATATTGCACGGAATCCGTTATCACTTTTTCCGGATGAAGCGGCAGGAAATCACGGTATTTGACCAGATCGGAATAGAGGTAATTCGGATTATTTTTATCCTTGAACTGAGTCACGAAAATAACTTTACCGCCGTAATCGGAGTATGAACGCAAACCGATTTGCGCTGCTGTAAGGCTGGGATTGATGTCCGTGAACCACAAAACCACCCTGTATAACATCAATGTTTTAATGAATGCGGGATTGAGAAACACAGGCAAATTCGAACGTTCAAGTACGTCAAAATTCTCCAATGAATCATTGAGGAAAATCGGATCGAAAAAAATTTTCCGATAACTATTTAGGATATTTTTTCTCCAGCCCGAAGGACTGTCCCCATAATCTGCGACGACAAGCATGTTGCTCTTCGGCTTTTTCACATACCATTTTTTTGCCGATGCGGACGGCATGCGAACCCGAGCGCTGTACTCCCCAGCAATATCCTTTGCCTGTAAGTAAAGAATATTCGTGGCATTCAGCCGGAGGTGTTTCAATTTTTTGCCGGTATTGACCATCCGGTCGCTGTTGAAATATCCGGAATAGAGATCAGCATCAATTTCAGCCCCCGCAATATCACTCTCCTGCCGTTTCACGATCAACGTAATTAATGTATCCGATGCGCGAAGCTCTGTCCAATCCGCTGTTACAGTACTGTCATTCAATGCTATGCGATAACCGGTGATGGTAGAGTTTCCGTCATCATCATTACCGCTCCATGCAAACGTTGCAACAGTAAATGTCGTGTCCGGCTGTTCAATGGTAAAGGCGTTCTCATCCGGGGTCACTGCAAACCGGACGTTGGGGGGAGTGTTCTTGATGGGAAAAAGTTGAATGCATCCTTTAGGATCTATTCCCTCTTGCATTGCGGGAAGTGCAACGTCGCCGGTGCTTCTCACGCCGTTCGAATCCCGGTCCCAATACGGAGCAGGAAACCCTTTAATAAGTGCTCCGTTATTCACCCCCTCCGGTGAAAATCTATTGTCGACGGAAC
This sequence comes from Bacteroidota bacterium, assembly GCA_041665225.1. Lineage (GTDB taxonomy): Bacteria > Bacteroidota > Ignavibacteria > UBA10030 > UBA8401 > UBA8401. The sequence goes on along the minus strand of JBAYJG010000200.1, from coordinate 971 downwards.
GGACGATAATAGTGAACTTATCTTTTTTCTGCAGCAATGGGAGCGCGATGATCGTATCATTCCGCGTCGTCCAGACATATGATAATGTATCCGGATTTGGTATGGCTGTGAAATTCGCAGCAGAATCTTTTACAAACGCTATTAAAAATCCTACGACATATCCATCCGGGTCTTCGCCATAGAAATAGAGATGCTGGCGGGATACCGTTTCATTCAGCAGAGAATCCGACGTAACCCATAATCGAGTGACCGGAGGCTGATTCTGCTTCGGCTGGTTCGGCAGATCCTTCTGGCAACTCAGCGACAGTAGTGCGAAACACAGGAAGAACGGATATGATAGTTTTTTCACCATGATATGAAGTAGGTCCTTGTCAGAGAGCAATCCCTGACAAGAACAGTGCACATTATTTTACCAGCAACATTTTTTTGATCTGCGTAAACTCTCCGGCAGACAAACGGTAGAGGTACATTCCGCTGGCAAGATTGGAAGCATCGAATCGGACTGAATACGATCCTGTTCCCTGGAACTGTTGTACCAGGGTCATCACTTCCTGTCCGATGACATTATAGATTTTCAGCGATACCTTCGAACCAACCGGCAGTGTGTATTTGATGGTGGTTGCAGGATTGAACGGATTCGGGTAATTCTGCGTGAGCGAGTATTCCGCCGGTACCGCATTCACTTTATCAACCAATACTCCGGTAAGAATGGAATAATCTGCATCTGTCCGCGGCACTACTTTAAACCGCTTGTTTGCGTAGTGCAACACACCGATGAGCGATTTTAATTGTGTACCGACTCGGAGCATTTTTACGCCTGGCAGCGTCGAATCTGTGGGAGCGCTGGAATAGTGGTTGATCCCATCCCGCATGACCATAATGGCCTGGCCGCTGTTTGACAGCTCATACTGATAATAATCGTATTGCCCTGTTCCGACAACAAACGGGATGATATCCGTTACCGCCGCATT
>JBAYJG010000199.1:0-6150 GCA_041665225.1 Bacteroidota bacterium | reverse complement strand
GAAAGCGAAGCAAAAGAGGAAGAGTCCTCATCGATGTTCAATAAGTTCGTCGATACTGCGCGGAACCTTACCACCGGCATTTCGATCTTCGGTACCAAAGGGGATATGCTGTACACCTATGCAAAGTGCTGCAATCCCATTCCTGGCGATGACATTGTCGGCTATGTGACAACAGGAGAAGGGATTAAGATCCATCGTAAAAACTGCAGGAACGTATATTCCATGTTAAACAATGGCGAAGAGCGTATCGTCCGTGTTTCATGGCCGGAATCCAGCGTAAGCGATTTTATCGCCGGCGTGAGAATTTCGGGGAACGACCGGAATGGACTGCTGAATGACGTCACCAATGCTATTTCGAATTATAATAATACAAATATCCGCGGCGTGACTCTGAATACGAAAGATGCATTGTTCGATGGGCAATTCATCCTGTATGTCAAAGATACTGCACATCTGAATAACATTATCGATCGGCTGAAGCGAATCAAAAATATCACCAAAGTGGAGCGGTTTGATGAGTAATGACTACACCCGTTTCCTTGGGATCGATTACGGCTCCGTCCGCATCGGTTTGTCGCTGAGCGATCCGCTGAAGATCATTGCACAGGGATTCAAAACGATCAATAATGACGGAAACAGTCTGGATCAGATTGCCTCGATCATTACAGAACAAAATATTGAAAAGATCGTTGTCGGCAACCCGTTGAACTTGAAAGGCGAAGTCAGTACAAAAGCAGAGGAAGTGAAACAGTTCGTCAATCGGTTGAAGGAACGTACATCCATTGAAGTGATCCTACTTGATGAACGGTTCACATCGGTGATGGCTCAGCGGTCGATTATTTCCATGGGCACAAAAAAGAAGCAGCGACAAAGCAACAAAGGGAAAGTGGACGAAGTGGCGGCAGCCATCCTGCTGCAAGGATATTTAGATTCTCATCTCAGGAAATGATATACGACCAACTACATACCATTGTTCGTCAGTACAGCGATACTGCAGTGCAATGGGCTCGCAAGAATAAGATCAAATCGTTTGTCGGCGCCATTGCGACGCTCTTCTTTCTTCAGTATCTCGCACTTCCCAATAACAGTCTTCAATCGCTCAGGAAAAATAACCCGGTGAAGACCGCACTCATGGAACAGCGTGAACAGGAGGCGGCAGAGACGGATAAAAAATTCGCAATCAAAAAACAGTGGGTTCCGCTTACCCGTATTTCGAAGCACCTGGTAAACGCTGTGATCGTGTCGGAAGACGGGATGTTTTTTGAGCACGAAGGTGTTGATTGGTATGAAGTGGGAGAGTCCATTGAAAAGAACTTTGAACGCGGGAAAGCGGCACGAGGCGGCAGCACTATTTCGCAGCAGCTGTCGAAGAATTTGTATCTTTCAACGTCAAAAGATCCAATCCGGAAATTAAAAGAGCTCATTATTACGTTGAGGATGGAACGGACACTCTCCAAACGGAGGATCCTGGAAATCTATTTGAATGTGATCGAATGGGGAAACGGTGTGTTTGGTGCGGAAGCAGCCGCAAAGAAGTATTTCGGGAAATCCGCATCGCAGTTGACACGGGAAGAAGCGGCGCAGATGGCCGCAGTCATCCCAAGTCCGCGAAAGCACCAGCCGAATGTCATGTCCAAATATGTCGCGAACCGCTCTTCCATAATTTTAAGCAGAATGTCGGCGCGGGGAATGTAAGAGTAAAGAGTGCAGCAGATTCGTTGAGCGAAATAGAAAAGTTATGAATATTCATGATGTTAAAGCATTGATTGAAGAAGGAGAAGGATTCGAACTGGAGTTCAAACGGAAAGTCTCGTCCCCGAAGAAGATCGCAAAAACAGTTTCGTCGTTTGCCAATACCCGGGGCGGGATCATTCTCTTCGGAGTGGATGACGACGGATCGATTGTCGGTGTGGAAAGTGAAAAATCAGAGTACGATCTGATTCAAGAATCCGCTCAAGTGTATTGCACTCCTCCCGTTTTACTCACTATTAAAATGATCCCCTATAACCATCGTGAGGTGATTGTTGCGATTGTGGAAGAAAGTAATGACAAACCGCACAGTATCGTTGATGAAGATGGTGCCGAAAAAGTGTTCATCCGCGTGAATGACAATTCCGTCATTGCAAGCAAAGAGGTGGTTAAAGTGTTGAGAGATGAACGACCGGAAAAACCTCCGCTCACGCTGTCTATCGGAGAGAATGAAAAACGGTTGTTCGAATATCTTGAACTGCATTCACGCATCACCGTACCGGAGTATTCTTCGCTTATCAACGTCTCTCTCCGCCGCGCTTCCCGTATCCTGACCACGCTCGTCCGCGCTGGGATCGTCCGGATCCACACATTGGAGAAACACGACTTCTTTACCCTTGCTTCGGATGCTGAAGTATCCGCAGGCAGTCATACAAAACAATCCCGAACGCCACAGCGACGTTAAGGGATTGTTTCAGTCCGTACATCGGAATCTCGACTGCCATATCGGCCTGTTCAATGATCTCTTTTGAAATTCCGGTAATCTCATTCCCCACCACAAGACACATTGGGAAATCTTCCTGTTTCAATTGATAATACGGAATGCTTTTCGTTGTCAATTCAACCGCGCAAATCTTAATCTTCTGTTCCTTTAATTGTTGAATTGCAGGAAGCGGATCTTTATGGTATTCCCATGGCACCGTCAAGGTAGAACCCAACGCAGTTTTGTCGATCTCTTTTCGAGGTGGGGCGGGAGTAAATCCTGTTAAAAACAGTTTTTGTACTAATGCTCCGTCAGAGCTCCGGAAGATCGATCCGACATTATACAGGCTGCGGATATTGTCCGCCATAACGCAGATGGGGTTGCGCTGTACAACAGGAAATTCTTCGAGTTTTCTACGATTTTTTGCTATTTCGTCGTGCGATAACTTCTGCATAATGACCAGAATATTTTTGGATGAGAATTCAAAAATGAGTATATTTATATTCAATTTAAGCCAAAAAAAGTGAGTTTTGAAGAAAATAATTATTGCCATTGACGGGCCTGCCGCATCGGGGAAAAGTACCACCGCCAAACGTGTTGCTGCTCAACTCGGATATCTTCATGTAGATACAGGCGCGATGTATCGTGCAATGGCATTAAAAGTCCTTCGCAAGCGGATTGAACCGCATAATGCTCTGTCGATTGCATCATTGGCGGATTCGACATCTGTTCGGCTTATCTTAAAGAACGGCAAAGTAATTGTGATGCTGGATGGCGAAGAAGTGAGTGATGAGATCCGCCTGCCGGAAGTGACCAACATAGTGAGTCCGGTCAGCACGGTGCCCGAAGTGCGGAAATTAATGGTGCAAGAGCAACGCGTAATGGGGCATGACGGAGGAATTGTGCTGGAGGGACGGGATATCGGTACAATAGTTTTCCCCAAAGCCGATTTAAAAATTTTTATGCTGGCCGACGTTCATGAACGCGCGGTGCGCAGGAAGAAGGAACTAAACGAAAAGGGAGTTGAGGTTGCTCTCGATGTGCTGGAGAAGGAGATTGAAGAACGCGATCGCATCGATTCAGGACGCTCGGTGAGTCCGCTGCGGAAAGCAGAGGATGCGATCGAACTCGATACGACGAACCTTTCCATAGAGCAGCAGGTTGAATTCATCGTTGAGAAAGCACGACAGAAGATTGCATCATGAAAGTAACGGTCGATAACAATTCAGGTTTTTGTTGGGGTGTCGTTCGTACGGTGGATATCGCCGAACAGGAACTTTCCGGAAATGGAAAACTCTATTCCTTGGGCGAGATCATTCATAATCCCGTCGAGATCGAACGGCTGGAAGCAAAAGGTTTGCACACGATCCGGCATGAAGATCTTCCGAATCTGAAAGATGCCAAAGTGCTGATCCGTGCTCACGGCGAACCGCCGGAGACGTACCGGAAGATGAAGGAATGGGGTATCGATGTCATCGATGCGACCTGTCCGGTGGTGACCAAGGTGCAGGAACGTATCAGAAAATTTTACGACAAGAATTATCAGATCGTAATTTTTGGCAAGAAGGATCATGCTGAAGTGATCGGTCTTGTCGGCCATACCAATGGCACTGCGATCGTGATTAAATCGGTTGCGGAGATCGAAAAGCTGGATTTCGGCAAGAAGACAGTGCTCTTCTCGCAGACAACCATGGATAAAGAAACGTTCTATGCAATCCGTGACGCAATTAAACAGCGCATCACCGCGGAATTCGAGGTCGGCACATTTGAAGAGATGGCGATCGACTTCCATGCAAAGGATACGATCTGCGGCCAAGTCTCCGGACGCGACAAGAAATTGAGGGAATTTTCCAAAAGCAACGATGTCATGATCTTCGTTGCCGGGAAAATGAGTTCGAATGGGAAAGTGCTGTACGAAATAGCGAAATCAGAGAATCCGAAAACATATTTTGTAGAAAATGAATCGGAGTTGCAGAAGGAATGGTTTGCCGGAGCGTCGACGGTCGGCATCAGCGGTGCAACATCAACGCCGCAATGGTTAATGGAAAGAGTCAAAAAAGAGATTGAAGAACGATATCACTAATTGTTTCAGGTCATCCCAATACACTACACTATACACTAATCAGTAATTCGACCATGATCGTCGTGGGGCGTCAGATTCCGATGACCGTCTGACAACGCACACAATCCTGGTCTGGTTCTCGTTCTGCTGCAATGGAACAGGGAACACGGAGACACAGAATGTCACAAAAAGAAGAAATAGACGTACTCATCGACGAAAAGCCATATTCCGACGAGGAAATGAAGCAGTTGATGGAGATGTACGAAGGAACCCTCGGGAAAATCACCCAGGGCGAGATCGTCAAAGGGAAGATCGTATTCATCGGACACAATGATGTCGTGCTGGATATCGGTTTCAAATCCGAAGGCACCGTGCCGATCGGCGAGTTTCCGAACATCAAAGAATTGAAGATCGGCGATGAAGTAGAAGTATTTCTCGAAAGCATCGAAGATAAAGACGGTCAAATGGTCCTGTCGCGCAAACGGGCAGATTTCATGCGCGTGTGGGAGAAAGTGACCAAATCGTACACCAACGGCGATGTCGTTCAGGGAAAGATTATCCGCCGCATCAAAGGCGGTCTGGTGGTGGATGTGATGGGAATCGACGCGTTCCTTCCCGGTTCGCAGATCGACGTCCGTCCCGTGCGCGATTTCGATGCATTGTTAGGAAGAGACATGGACTTCCGCGTGGTGAAAGTGAATCACCCGTCGGAAAATATTGTTGTCAGCCATAAGATCCTCGTTGAAGAGGAACTGGCGGATCAGCGCAAAGCGATTCTGTCCGGATTGGAAAAAGGACAGATCCTGGAAGGTATCGTCAAAGCAATCTCCGATTTCGGTGTGTTCATCGATCTCGGCGGCGTGGACGGCCTTGTGCATATCACCGACCTGTCATGGGGTCGTATCAACCATCCATCCGAGATTGTGAAACTCGATCAGACGGTGAACGTTGTTGTTCTTGATTTCGATCAGGAAAAGAAACGTATCTCGCTCGGCATGAAGCAGCTTCAGGCACATCCGTGGGAGAAGATTGACGAACGCTATCCGATCGGCAAGAAGGTCAGCGGTAAAGTGGTTTCGCTCACCGACTACGGCGCATTTATCGAAATTGAAAAAGGTATCGAAGGTCTTATCCACATCTCCGAAATGAGCTGGACGCAGCATGTGAAGCATCCGTCCCAGATGGTTTCCATGGGTCAGGTGATCGAAGCTGTTATCCTCTCCTTGGATGCAGCGGGAAAGAAGATCTCTCTCGGTATGAAGCAGCTGGAACCCGATCCGTGGAGTTCGCTGATGGTGAAATACCCAATCGGCTCGAAACACACCGGAACAGTCCGCAACCTGACCAACTTCGGCGTCTTCGTCGAACTGGAACAGGGTATCGATGGTTTGATCCACATTTCCGATCTCTCTTGGACAAAGAAAATCCGTCACCCTGGCGAAGTGGTAAAGAAAGGCGATAGCATCGAAGTGATCATCCTCGGTGTGGACGTCGATCAGCGCCGCATTTCGCTCGGCCACAAGCAGCTGAACGACAATCCTTGGGATACGTTCGGCAGCCAGTATAAGGTGAACACGGAAGTCGAAGGGAAAGTCGTGCGCATCATTGAGAAAGGCGTTATCGTTGAGCTTCCGCT
>JBAYJG010000198.1:0-6179 GCA_041665225.1 Bacteroidota bacterium | reverse complement strand
CCATGAACAAAACAACAATCCTGCTCTTAGGCGGTTACGGCGGTGTCGGTCGAACACTTGCGACGCTTCTCTTACAAGAAACCGAAGTCCTTCTCATCATAGCCGGAAGGCATAAGGAACAAGCGGATGCCGTTGCTGCGAAACTCAACCAACAGTTTCCGGGAACAAGAGTATCATCGCGCTATGCCGATGCATCGAAACCGGAAAGTCTCCTGACTGCATTTCAGGAAGTTCAGCTCGTCATCGTCCTGATCACTGTTCCCGCATTGGTGAAACAGATCGCACAAGCAGCGCTTGCTGCCGGATGCGACTATATGGACATCCTCGTCAGTGAATCAACCATCCGCGACTTGAACGAGCTTGCACCTTCCATCACACAGCAAAAAAGAACTGTTATTACGCAGGGTGGATTTCATCCCGGACTGCCTGCAGTCTTCGTGCGGTATGCTGCACAGTTCTTCGATGTCTATGAGAAAGCGTCCATCGGTATGGCGATGAATGCGCGGTTCGAGCGGGCGGAACAGGCAGCGGAAATACTTCCGCTCATTACGGACTTCAATGCGGAGATTTGCCGCAGCGGATCGTGGAGAAGAGCTACTTATAAGGACACCGTCCAACTCGATATGGGAACCAGATTCGGCACGAAGCAGTTGTTCCCAATGCCGATGGTAGAACTGAAACTGGTGCAGAAACGGTACAACCTGCAGGAGACCGGCGTGTACGTTTCCGGATTCAACTGGTTCGTGGATTACCTGGTGATGCCGTTAATCTTCATCATGGATAAGATCAAAAAAGGAATGGCAACGGGAATACTGCTGAAGCTTTTCACATGGGGAGTAAACTCGTTTTCATCACCGTATCAGGGAGTGGCGTTCCTGAATGAAGCGGAAGGAGTGAAAGACGGCAAACGAAGAAAGGTCCGTATTCTTGCGGAGCACAACGATGCATATCAATTCACGGCGATACCAATCACCGCCTGCGTAAAACAATATTGTGACGGCACACTATCTCCGGGATTACAGATGATGGGGCACACGGTCGACGAACAGAAACTCTTCCGCGAGATGGAGAGGATGGGAGTGAGCATCGAGACGGAGATTGTGTAAAAAAAGAGTGTGTCATGCCAGCGCACGCCGGAATCCAGCCATAAAATATCCTTCGACTCGTTCCTGCACTCAAAACGTGCTGTCACTCGCGCAGGATGACTAATTCGCTCCTTGGACGGATGTCTATCCTTACATTATCCTTTGCGCTCTTTGCGCCCTCTGCGGTGATATTTTTATAAGACCGACTGCCATCCGGATAAAATAAAAAACCCGCCCCGACATTGTCAGAGCGGGCTTTTGGTTTTAAATCTAGAGGATATTATTCTTCTATGACCGCTTTTTTCTTCGAGGCGCGGTTCCGTTCGTTCGGATCGAGGATCTTTTTCCGCAAGCGGATGAAGTTCGGCGTTACTTCCACATATTCGTCGTCGCCGATCCATTCAATTGCCTGTTCCAGCGTCATCAACAACGGCGGTTCCAGGCGGACAGCTTCGTCCGAACCCGACGCGCGCATGTTAGTTAGCTGTTTTGCTTTGCAGACGTTCACCGTCATATCTCCTTCGCGAGAGTTCTCGCCGACGATCATGCCGGAATATACTTTCGTCTGCGGAGCAACGAAGAATGTAGAACGTTCCTGCAGCTTGAACATGCCGTATGCTACCGCCTCTCCGGCCTCCATCGAGACGAGCGCACCGCGCGTGCGGTGGGAGAGTTCTCCTTTAAACGGTTCGTAACCGTGAAAATTGTGATGCAGAATGCCGGTACCTTTGGTCTGCGTCATGAATTCGTTCCGGAAGCCGATCAATCCGCGGGCGGGGACAAAGAACTCCAGACGGGTGTTACCGTTGGAAGAAATCATGTTCTTCATTTCGCCTTTGCGCTTACCCAAGTTCTCAATCACGGTACCGGCAAATTCATCCGGCACGTCGATGATTACATGCTCGATCGGTTCGCAGAGCACATCGTCGATCCGTTTGTAGATCACCTGTGGGCGCGAAACCTGCAATTCGTATCCTTCGCGGCGCATATTCTCGATTAATACGCCAAGATGCAATTCGCCGCGTCCGCTCACTTTGAACACATCCGGTGAATCAGTCAGTTCTACCTGCAGCGACACGTTGGAGCGGAGTTCTTTCATCAGCCGCTCCTGCAAGTTGCGCGTTGTTACATATTTTCCATCCTGTCCGGCGAACGGCGAGTTGTTCACCACGAAGTTCATGGAGAGTGTCGGCTCTTCGATGGCGACGAACGGCAGAGGTGTCGGATCTGACGCATCAACGATCGTTTCGCCGATATCGACATCTTCCATTCCCGCTACAGCGATGATGTCGCCCACGCTGGATTCGTTCACTTCAATGCGTTTCAATCCTTCGAAGGTGTAAATTTTAGTAACGCGCGCATCTTCTTTGGAACCGTCGCGGTGGATCACTTCCATCTGTCCGCCCAGTTTGATGATGCCGCGGTGTACTTTTCCGATGCCGAGACGGCCGAGATAATCGTTATAGTCAATGGTGGTAACGAGCATCTGGAACGGTTTGTCCAAGTCTCCGGTCGGAGGAGGTACTTTTGAAACAATGGATTCGAACAACGGCTCGAGCGATGTCCCTTTATCTTCCAGCTCGCGCTGGGCAATACCCTGCTTGGAGATCGCATAGATAGTCGGGAAGTCCAACTGTTCGTCAGTTGCGCCGAGCGACAGGAACAGTTCAAACACTTCATCCAGCACCGCATGCGCACGCGCATCCTTACGGTCGATCTTATTGATGACGACAATCGGCTGCAGGTGGAGGTCCAACGATTTCTTTAAAACAAATTTTGTTCCGGGGAGCGGTCCTTCAGATGCGTCCACGAGCAGCAATACGCCATCCACCATTTTCAGAGTGCGTTCCACTTCGCCGGCAAAGTCCGAGTGGCCCGGGGTGTCCACAATATTAATTTTATATTTTTCTTTGGACTTCTTGTCTGTGTAGAACACGGAGGTATTTTTGGCAAGGATGGTAATGCCGCGTTCTTTTTCCTGCGCGTTGGAGTCCATCACGCGCGTTTCCACCTGCTGGTTGTCGCGGAACGTGCCGGTCTGCCTCAATAATTGGTCGACCAGCGTCGTTTTCCCGTGGTCAACGTGTGCGATAATGGCGATGTTGCGGATATTGCTTTGTTTGAACATTGTGTTTCTTTCGTTTTTGCGTCATTTTCCGCATTTGTTGCGGAAAATCACCCACGTGTGCTGCTATAATAAAAAACGTCCCGAAGTACGTACGGGACGTTCAATTGACTTCAACAATATAGGAAAAAGTTTGGTGAATTTCCATTCCTATTGAGCCAATAAAAACCGGTATTTACGTAATACTGAATGTTCCCGTATTTTAATATGCTTCGTGTATCAATGGATAAATTCAAAAACAAATATAGGATTCAATCAGCTCGTTTAAATGGATGGGATTATGGTTCTTCGGGAATATATTTTGTCACCATTTGCACAAAGCATAAACAACAATGTTTTGGTGAAATACAAAACAATGTAGAGACGCAAAATATTGCGTCTCTACATTGTGCATTTCTGCGTGAAACCGAAATTGGGAACATTGCACATCAACATTGGCTGGAGATTCCAAACCATTTTCCATTCGAGGAATTGGACGCTTTCGTCATCATGCCGAACCATGTTCACGGCATTTTGGTGATTGACCGGCCGGAATATAATGATTGGACGCCGAATCGATTTATCCCTCAATCCAGAAATCTTCCGTCTATTATTCGTGGATACAAGGCTTCGGTAAAAAAATATGCAATGACACACAACATTCTCTTTGCCTGGCAGCCAAGATATTTTGACAAAATTGTATGGGATGAAACGATGTTGAAGCGTATTCGTCAATACATCGCCAATAATCCGATACAATGGTTTACCGATAAGGCTGAAGCAGAAAATATTTCAATAAAGTAAGTACAAGACACCATATCATGTGTCCAACAAATGGATTATCCTATCACAATAACATTCCGTTTTTTCAACGCGGCAATCTGTTGTGCGGGGACAGGGTTGCCAACCAGATTGACATATTCCAGCTCATCCAGTTCGAGCAGCGGGGAAATGTCGTCGATGGTATTGTAGGAAAGATCCACCACTTTTAATTGCAAGCAAAAACTTAATGCGTCGATGTAACCGATGCGGTTGCTGGTAAGATAGAGTTCGCGCAAATGTAACAGCGATGATATATCTGCAATGTCGTCGACGAAATTGTTGGAAAGGTCCAGCGTCATAAGATTCTTGCAATGACTGAGGCCGTCCAGATCGTTGATCTCATATCCGGACAGATCCAGCGAATCGAGCTCTTCCAGATAATAGAAGGGAAGTTCAATATTCGCCGTGCCGTACACCTGCTGTTTAAATGTCGTATAGAAGCTCCGTCCCTTCACCGGCTCGTCGAAGATGTCCATGATCTCTTCATCGTCATTCTGCTCTTCTTCATCCACATCGTGAAATGCATCCGGCGATTCATCATAACCGTACTCTTCCGGCTCGCGGATTTCGGACGGGAATTCTTTCTCCACCCGCAGTGTCCGCTCAAGTTCCATGACGGGACCGATATGAGCATAGCGGCGGAGCTGTTCTTCATCTTTCGTGTGGAAGTGTTTTTCGATCTCCGCCAGGTAGTGCTTCATACGGTCCGGATGGTAGATCATCATCAACTTGTAGAAGGCTTTCCCATGCTCCGTTTTTGCTTCTTTTGTATGGTCAGTCACGATCTCCATGATCCGGTCGATAGAATGGAATTGCTTATTCTTGTACAGATCGATGATCTTGGAAGTAATGGCGTGCAGGTTGGAATGGGTGTAATCGGACAAAAGGGATTTATACAAAGCGGCTAATTTCGTCATCGTTATTTGTTCAGAGGGGAAAAGTGAATGAATTATTTCAATTCTACAATCAATAATATTTCGAATCCCGATGTCCCGCTGTACGGGATGCCGCAAAGCGACATTTTGTGTCGGAACGAGAAATCCGGATTTTGATCGGAGATTTCTCTCCCCGCCAACGTGAGGATTAGAAACAACAACAGTTTCTCTACTATTTATCTGTCATTTCGAGGGGTTCAGTGGTCTCAATCAAGACGACAAGAAATCTCGTTCTTTGTTTTGAGATTTCTCATCCCGATGCCTTATAGGAAAAATACGGAATATCGGGATTCGCAATAACAGCGTTCTAAAAATCCCCTTTGAGCTTCTTAATATAGTGTTCTATTTCCACCAGATATGAATTCCGCTGCTCCAATTTCTTGATCTCGCTTAAATTCTCCCGGGCGCTGAGTTCACCTGCCGCAATAATTTTTGCGGCATGATCGAAATCAGTCCATGATTGCTGCCGCACAGGGGGATGGATGATGAGGTCCGCTTCCCGTAATCGCAGCATGGAAAGATGGAAAGAGGTAATATCTTCCGTCCTGTACAAAATATCAAAAATATTCTCCGGTTGCTCAACGATCTTCAGTGACCGCGTAACATCCACCGCAAGCACGCGGTCTGCGCCGATCTCCCGCACCTTTCCGGCGGGAACGCTTTCGGATGCGCTGCCGTCCACCAGAAAATAATTACCGATCTGCACGGGAGGGAAGATTCCGGGAATGGCAGAGCTGGCACGGACAGCGTCCCGAAGACTTCCTTTAGTGAAATTGATCTCTTCACCGGAGTTCAAATCGGTTGCAATGGCGGAGAAGTGAATGGGAAGTTCCTCGATCGGAACGTCCGGCACCATCTCATACATCGCAGCAGTTCCTTCTTCATCAAAATAGGAAAAATGGTGCAGCGTATTATATGCCTGCAACCGTGTCCCGATATAATCAAAGAATTGTTCGAAATATCCTTTCCCTTTATGTTTTCCATTATCATTCAGCCGGTCAATGCCGAGGCTGGTAAAATGCGGATGAGCGATCACCTTGAAGATGAATTCCTCCACTAACGCAGCGCTGCCATGATATGCATACAATCCTCCCACCAGCGCACCCATGCTGCATCCGGTAATGGCTACAGGGGCGATCCCTTCGGCATCGAGCACTTTTAGGACGCCGATATGCGCCAATCCGCGTGCTCCGCCCCCTCCAAGCGCCAGACCAAGTTTTGACATGAAACCCT
>JBAYJG010000197.1:0-6213 GCA_041665225.1 Bacteroidota bacterium | reverse complement strand
TATCATAAAATATTCCAGCATGATACGCCGGAAACGAATGCCCGTGCACGCTCGGTGATGATAGTCGTCTATGCGTCATTGATACTCATCGGCGGGTATTTCCTCTTTTCATCGATGTCAGACGAAACTGTTTCATACAAAACACTTGTTCAGTCTATTATCATGCTCTCCATTGGAATCGGCGGGATTGTGATCAGCAGGCAAAAATAGCAACACACTGAGAACAAACAGGGGAATACAAAAGGCATTTGTGATGCCTTTTGTGTTTTTAAAGAATTTCGTAAATTGAAAAATCGATAGGTCTAGTAGATAAAATTAAAAAGATAGCCGACGATAATAATTCCTGTCCCGACAACACCGACAAATGTCAGGATAAGCGGGAGTTTTAAGACCTTTCGCAGGATGATAAGTTCTGGCAGGGAAAGGCCGATTACAGACATCATGAACGCCAGCACGGTCCCCAGAGAAGCCCCTTTTTCCAATAATGCTTGAACAATCGGGATGATTCCCGCTGCGTTCGAATACATAGGGATTCCCAGCAGCACCGAGATTGGTACGGACCACCATGCGGATTTGCCCATAATGGATGCCATGAAGTTTTCCGGTACATAACCGTGGATGCCGGCACCGACGGCAATACCGATAAGAATATACATCCACACCTTCCCGACAATATCTTTTACCGCTTCAACACCTGCATTGAGTCTATCGGCTGGGGTAAAATGTTCCTCCATAATTTCTATACCAACGGCCTTCGTGGTGTAGACCCAATCTTCTACGTACCGTTCCAGTTGCAATCGTCCGATGAAATATCCGGAGAGAATTGCGATTATTAACCCAGTGGACATATACAGGAGTGCTGTTTCCCATCCGAAAAGCCCGAAGAGAAGAACGAGTGCTACTTCGTTGATCATCGGTGCGGAAATCAGGAATGAGAAGGTGACACCAAGCGGAATCCCGGATTCGATGAATCCAAGGAACAGCGGGATGGCAGAGCAGGAACAAAACGGTGTGACTATACCGAGCATAGCGGCAAGCACATTGCCGGTAAATTGCCGTTTTCCACCGAGCATTTTCCGAGTCCGCTCCGGGGAGAAGTAGGTGCGGATGATGCCGACAACAAATACGATGAGCGTCAGCAGCAATAGTACTTTAGGGACTTCATAGATGAAGAAATAAATTGCGGCAGTGAGAGGAGAATCCTTCGCTAATTGAAATATCGAATAGACGATGCTGTCGGTCAGGTACCCCAAATTAAAATACAGCAGCAACCATCCTGCAAAGAAGAGAGTAACACTACCAATCTTTTTTTTCATCAGAATCAATTATGCAACGTAACTCGTCAGCAGTTCTTCAATTTGACTCACTGTCGGGACACGGCCTTGTGATATCACTTTATTCCCCACGGCAAGCCCGGGAGTACGCAAAATACCGTACGAAGCAATTTTCTGGATGTCCGTAATCTTTTCGATGGATGCATCAATATTCAGATGCTGCAATGCCTCGGTCGTCCGCTTAGCCAGTGTTTCGCAATTCATGCAGCCGGGACCGATCACTTTAATGGTCATGGTGTGTACCTTTCAATTATGATAAATCTTTTTGCATATCATTTCGATTCAGTGAATCTGATTGTGCGACATATCCTGCAATATCCAGCATTGTAAAGACGCGGGGATCTGTTATTTTGTAATTGACCCTCAGGCCTTCTTTCCATGAACAAAGAATCCCTTCCTGTACAAGCATCTTCAAATGGCGGGAAAGATTTGATTGCTCCAAATCCAGCGCAGGTGCAATTTCGCAATTACATTTTACGCCGTTCCCGATGAATTTTACGATGCGAACCCTATTGGGGTGTGCAAGCGCTGTGAAAATTGCCGATGTCCGTTCTTCCTTCATAATGTTCATACCGCTCTTCTCGAGAGAAACTATATGAGTAATCACTCATATAGCATGCCAAAAAAAAATCCCTTATTTCTAAGGGATTTAAACTTTTGGAATGTTGAGATTATTGAATATGCAAAAATTCCGTATTGTCTGTCTTATGTTTCGGAAGGGGAAAGTGCAAAGTATTTCTTTTTGATCCAGAGCGACACATTTACCAGTAGGATAAGCACAGGTACTTCTACCAAAGGGCCAATCACTGTTGCAAAGGCAACCTGCGAATTGATTCCGAATACGGAAACAGCGACGGCAATTGCGAGTTCAAAATCGTTGCTCCCGGCAGTAAAAGACACCGTTGTCGCCTTTTCGTACGTGGCGCCGATCTTTTTTGCGAAATAAAACGTGATGAAAAACATTCCTGTAAAATAAAATAGATACGGCACTGCAACTCGAAGAACATCCATGGGAAGCTCGATGATCTTTTCCCCTTTTAAAGAGAACATCACAAAAATTGTGAAGAGCAGGGCAATGGGTGTCAACAGTGAAATTTTCGGGATGAAACGACGATGATACCATTCCTTATTGTTGTACTGAAGGAGAACTCCGCGTGTCAGCATGCCGGCAAAGAATGGTATTCCGAGATAGATAATCACGGTAATCGCTATTTCGCCGATGGAAATATTCACCAGTGTTCCCTGAAAACCAAATAGCGGCGGCAGGAAGGTGATGAACAGATATGCATACACGGAATACAATAAAACTTGAAAGATCGCATTAAAAGCGACCAATCCTGCTGCAAGCTCGGTGTCTCCTTTTGCCAGATCGTTCCATACTAAAACCATGGCAATGCATCGCGCCAATCCGACCAGGATCACGCCAATCATCAATGCAGGTTTATCTGGTAAAAAGAGCAACGCCAGGATAAACATCACCAAAGGTCCAATGATCCAGTTTTGCAGCAATGACAGCGCCAGGATCTTTTTATTTTTGAATACAACCGGTAGTTCCTCATATTTTACTTTGGCAAGCGGAGGATACATCATCAGAATAAGCCCGACAGCGATGGGAATGTTTGTTGTGCCGCTGCTCAGCGAATCCCAGAAGCCGGCAATTTCCGGGAATGCCGAACCGACGGCAACTCCGGCGAACATTGTTATAAAAATCCAAATGGTCAAATAGCGGTCGAAAAAGGATAGTTTGCCGGAAATTGAATTCATGATATGCCTTGTTTGATATTTTCAGTATAGAATTGAAAAAAATCCCTTTTTATCTCTTCCCGAACACGGCGGAATACAGTAAGAATCTCTTCATTGCTTCCTTCTGCATCGGCCGGATCATCAAAACCGATATGCAGGCGATGCTGCACTGATCCGCTGAACACCGGGCAGGTTTCCTTCGCATTGTCGCAGACGGTGATGACATAGTCGAACGGTTGTGAGAGAAATTGATCAACGGTCTTTGGAAAATTCCGTGTGAGGTCAATGCCAATCTCGTTCATCACCTGAATAGCTATGGGATGAACGTGCGCAGCGGCTTTTGTACCGGCAGAGAAGACCTCCAGTGAAGAATCGAACGATTTCAAAAAACCTTCCGCCATTTGTGAGCGGCAGGAATTACCTGTGCAGAGGATTAATATTCTTTTCGACATAAAAATATTTTCTTGTAGTTATGGTTTGTCAGCATACACTGTAACACTATATATACCGGTGCCTGATCGTTTAAATTGTCTCAGTTCATCCAGCGTCATATACTTAAGCATGATCTCATTGGGAATGGAGATCTCCCGTTCTTTTTGAACCGTCACGTTTACAAATCCCGCGTCTGATATTGTCCGCAAATAGTCGTTCATCTGTTGTGCCCCGGAGACGCAGCCTGCATAGAGTTCAGCACTTTGTCGGACTACCTCCGGCAGTGCTCCTTTCAACACAACGTCTGAAATGCTAAAATGTCCTCCCGGTTTCAAGATACGATATGTTTCTCCGAACGCTTGTTGTTTATTCGGAACAAGGTTCATCACACAATTGCTCACAACAACATCCACGGTATTCGAATCGACAGGTATCTGTTCGATGTCTCCAAAACGGAACTCGACATTGCTGAAATTCAGTTTTGCCGCATTTGCCCGTGCTTTGTTAATCATTGCATCGGTCATATCGATTCCGATAACGTGCCCCGATGCACCGGCAATCGACCGGGCAACAAATGCATCGTTTCCAGCACCGGAGCCAAGATCGACCACTGTATCTCCCGGTCTAATCTGCGCAAATTCTGTCGGAAGTCCGCAGCCAAGTCCCAAATCGGCATCGGCAACATAGCCGGGCAGGTGAGTA
Source organism: Bacteroidota bacterium (assembly GCA_041665225.1). Lineage (GTDB taxonomy): Bacteria > Bacteroidota > Ignavibacteria > UBA10030 > UBA8401 > UBA8401. The sequence continues at coordinate 2,002 of JBAYJG010000197.1, read as the reverse complement.
TAGTCCTCTGCCATCACAACGAAGTCGACCGGTGTGCAGCATCCCGTGCTGCCGCAGCAGGATGATTGATTTGTTTCTTTGGATTGCCGCGCGATCTCGGCGTATTTTTCTCTTACTATCTCTTTCAGTTCATGTTCAGTTTTCATACGTTTCCTTTTTAATGATCGTATCATTGCGATGAATAGGGTTAAAAAAATATCAGCAGCATTGTTCAATGGAAGTAAGAAATTCGGACATCATCTCTTTTGCATCATTCCATGCTCTGTGATTGATGCAATAACAGACTTTTGTCCCTTCGATATCGCCGGTGATCAAGCCGACTCGTTTCAGTTCAGCAAGATGCTGCGACACGGTTGCCTGCGATAATGGTAATTCTTCGACAATATCGCCGCAAAAACAGGTGTTGGATGTTGCCAGGAATTCGAGAATTGCAACCCGTGCAGGATGCCCCAATGCTTTCGCAATATCAGCAAGCTTGTTTTGCCGGGAAGTAAACTCTTCTTTTTTTGAAATGCCCATAATAATGTCTGTCTTTCTTTAATCGTAATATAACGATAGACAGTATGAATGTCAATACGCACTGAAGCATTTGAAGTTTCAGTGAAATATTTATTTGCAAAGAATTATCCAGGGATATCCATTTCTCCGGTTTCACATTGAGATATCTTTCCTGATTGAATCGCTGTATATTAAAAAAAATGAAAAGGTGAAAAAATGAAATCACTGCTCGCAATGGTATCAACATTGTTCATAGGGTGTGTTGGGATACCGGAGAACGTTACGCCGGTGAAGAATTTTTCCGTGGAGAAATATCTTGGTACGTGGTATGAAATCGCTCGGTTCGATCACTCGTTCGAAAGGGGATTGTCGCGTGTAACAGCAGAATATAGTATGCGGGATGACGGCGGTGTTCGTGTCGTCAACCGAGGATTTAATGCGGAAAAGAATGAATGGAAACAAGCGGAAGGGAAGGCGTTTTTCGTCGAATCACCGGATCAGGGATATTTAAAGGTCTCGTTCTTCGGTCCGTTTTATGGATCGTACATCATCATGGAACTCGACCATGAACAGTATCAATATTCACTTGTGTGCGGACCGGACAAATCTTATTTGTGGATCCTGTCCAGGACTCCAGTGTTACATGCAGAGGTACGGCAGAAACTGATTGCAAAAGCATCGACCGCGGGATTTGACACAACAAAATTAATCTTTGTTGAACACAGTGTCCGGTAATTGCGGTGTGTGTTTCGCGAACATGGCTTCACCTTAAAACAAATTACTTGATTTCAGCCTTGCAGCAAATCGCTGGCTTATTGTGAATGGCTGCTTAATGTTCTTCAAATAAACGATGTAGGAACGTTTGAAAAACTTTTCAATCTTGATCACATAGTCCAGATTGATGATGGTGGAACGATGGATGCGAAGGAAGGTGGAACTGGGAAGGAATTTTTCCCATTCTTTCAGAAATTTTCGGACGACAATTTTTTTCCCTGGGTCGATATATACATTGGTGTATTCACTGAATGCCGTAATGCACTCGATACTTTGGATCTTGATATATTGAATTTCGTTGCCTACCGGCAGGAACAAATGATCTGTCTGCGCGCTTTTTTCATCGGCAGGTTTCACCGGTGCCTCTTTTTTAGCATGGATCATCTGCTGCATCAGCATTTGTTGCTTCGCCAGCCGTGTCTCAATAGAGCGGTATAAATCTTTTGCTGAGAACGGTTTGATGATGTAATCATCCGCCCCCAAACCCATTCCATATCTCATGTCCGTCATATCGGTCTTCGACGTAAGATAGATGAACGGTATAAGCATTGTGGAAGGATCCTTTTTGATTTCTCCAAGCACCTTGTACCCGTCCATTTTTGGCATAAGGATATCACATAAAATAAGGTCGGGATTGATCTCTTGTGCGATGCGGATCCCGTCGATACCATTGTCCACAGTAAAGACGGTATAATTCTTTACTTCCAAAAGGTCGCGAATACCGGAACGT
>JBAYJG010000196.1:0-6269 GCA_041665225.1 Bacteroidota bacterium | reverse complement strand
GAGAAACAAGTGAAGGTATTGACGATGTCTTCGAACACTGTATTTGCGGGGACACTTTCGGGTGTGTTTAAAACTACACGCCCAACAGCGGTCAAAGAAAATAGATTGCACATTGTACCCGAACAATATTCGCTTTCTCAGAATTACCCAAATCCGTTCAATCCTGAAACGAATATTGAATTCCATATTCCTCAAAATGGATTTGTTACTCTGAAAATCTATGATGCGCTCGGAAGGGAAGTTGCACTGCTGGTGAATGACGTCATGAATGCCGGAGTGTATACGGCGAAGTTTGACGGCAGCAGATTGTCGAGCGGAGTGTATTATTGTCGGATGACTGCCGGTGGCAGTTCGGCAATGAAAAAGATGTTGTTGTTAAAGTAACACTTCGAGTATTGTCGTTCTGATGTGAAGGCGAATGAATGACAACAAAACGCCGCTCTCCTGGGGAGGTAGAGCGGCGTTTGAATTTCAACACCTTTCAATATCGATAGGATTTCGACAACAGGTATTACAATTTCTTTGTCTCACTTTTTTTGATCTTTGCCGGTGCTGCATCATCTTCGCCGCAGCAACCGTCGTCGCATTTCTCATCACCGGAGGATTGTTTTTTCATGCCGCTCTTCGTGGCCGCACCTTCAGACGCACCGAATCCGGCATCGCTGACAGCTTTGATCAACACGGTTGAAGATGTTTTTGCGCTTGCAAACGTCACCACTGCTTTTTTGTTCTTTAAATCCACTTTAGCTTCTTTGACGCCATCGACTTTCTTGAGCGCCTTTTCAACTGTTCCGGCGCACGACTCGCATGTCATACCGGAAATGTTCAACGAAACTGTTTTTGTTTTATCCGCAGCAAATAAGGTGAAGGAAAATATAAGAATGAAGGAAATGAGTAACTGTTTCATGTGTGCTCCTGATTATTTGTATGATAAAATAACTGTTCATTGTTCAAAATTCAATTGAGAAATACGCCGAGATTATTTAAATTCATTTCGGCATCTGCAACAGTAAACATTCTTCTTTCTATTGTAGTTCCATTCATTGTCCCAATCATAGTCCCTTGTTCCCCGATCGAACGGATAAGTGAACAACAGCCATGGTTTGCCGGCTAGTTGCCCTCGTGTTCTGAATTGTTAGAGCCGTATTCGACACACGGAGATCCAAGTCCGTGTCTGTAATAGGAATTAGCTTGGGCTTGCAAGATGAACACAATGAAAAAAAATGTTGCTGAATTAATTATTCCCCTTAATTTACTCTTTTCACTCAAAAAAGGAAAAAGGAACATAATGAAAAAACTGCTTTTTGCTGTTCTGTTGGTACTCACTCTCTCGACACAGTCATTCTCACAACGGACTCTGATCAATACAGGAGACCAATACGCTGGAATAAAACTTGCTTTAGGTTCTATCGGCGGCGCTTCGGTCGGAATCGTAGGAAATTATGAAATGGGGCTTCAGGAAAACGTCGGAATCGGGGGCGCAATTGCGTACTCTGGATACAGCGAAACAATCGGAATGGGTGAATGGTCCTATTCGAATCTTCTACTGCTCGCAACAGGAACATATCATGTGGACATCCTGAAAAATGAAAAACTGGATACATGGGGTGCATTGAATATCGGGTATAATATTGCTTCTGCATCATGGAAATGGACCGATAATACTTCCAATTTACCAAACCCGACCGTATCGGTCGGCGGATTTGTTGTCGGACTTTCCGCGAACGCTCGGTATGCACTGAATGAACAATGGTTTGCTACGGCAAGTGTTGGTTTTGGCCTGGGTATTTTGAATATCGGTATTGATTATAAACTGTAAAACTCTTGTTGTCGTGTAATGACTTTCAGCGAACATCTGCGAAATTACTTTCGCGCTTTTTTCGGGACAGTATTTCCAAACCGCAGAACGGCAAATTAATATCGCAGATGTCACTGCTGCAGATCTGAGTTGTTGGAATTGTCGGTAGTCACGACTGGGGAGTAGGTGAGTAATCGGCGATTCCAAGTTTTGAAGCGGGATGTTTATGACCATCCCGCTTATCATTTTTCCGGGGTGTGAGAAAAAACAAGAAAATCGTTCTTGCGCACTATTTTTATCTTACCTATATTTTCCAGCCGTTATTTCATCTTCCTAACTACTGAATGTCAAAAGTCTACTGCACATCATTCGATTCCAAGATCGGCACAATCTATATCGCATCGACCGAGAAGGGTGTGTGCAAAATCTGCATCCCGAAAGAGACCAAGAAAGATTTTTTCTCCTGGTTGCGGACGAATTTTGACGACGACGATGTTGTCGATAACAAAAGCCGCAACAAAGAAGTGATCGATCAACTGACGAGATATTTCAACGGTAAGCTCGCAAAGTTTTCTGCACCAATTGATCTCATCGGCACCTCGTTCCAGTTGCGCGTTTGGAAAGAACTACGGAACATCCCGTACGGAACTACGATCTCCTATAAACAACTCGCCCGCCGTGCCGGTGTACCGAGAGGATTCCAAGCGGTCGGTCTTGCAAACAGTTGCAATCCCGTTCCCATTATCGTTCCTTGCCACCGTGTCATTGGTTCGGACGGTTCCTTGACCGGATATGCTGCCGGTATTAAGACCAAAGAATTCCTTCTACGTGCAGAAGGCGCCATTCTGATCTGACAGTTTTTCTTCCGTCATGTTTATTTTCTTCTCTATCGTTTAGTTTTCGTCGCCTATTGTGGGTATAACAAGTATCGCACCTTTTTTTCTCTGGACTGATATGATCTTAAGCAACTACGAGTTGAAAAAGGGGGAAATATTACGTATTTAAGTGCGGTAACAAACTCAGCACGGGGGTTGCATGGCAAAAATACTAGTCGTAGACGATGAAAGTTCAATCCGCAACATGGTCGTGTCGGTGTTGAGATTGAAAGGGCATGAAACGATCGAGGCGGATAACGGCGTGACAGCGCTCGATCTGATAAAACTGCATTCGCCGCAGCTGATCATCAGCGATGTGATGATGGCGAACATGAACGGCTTCATGCTTCGTGAACTGCTGAAACAACATCAACTCACTGCACGGATCCCGATGATCCTGATGACCGGACTTGCAAAAGATGCCGGTGCGTGGGAGTCTGATCCGTCTGTTGAGTATCTTTCCAAACCATTCAAGATCGATGAACTGATGTCCCTCGTCAACAGTAAACTGAATCAACCCGCCGAATGAGTTTCAAGGTGATGATCGCAGAAGTTCACGTCGCGATCTGGAGAAGAGATACTCCTCGCATTGCATCGCCCCGGTAATTTGCGTATTTTCCAACTGTTGAAGTTTTCCTCCATTTTATTTTCGATTAGTCTGAGATTTTCCAACGCATGTCTTTATTGAACCAATTGAATCCCGTTCAGCGTGATGCAGCATCCGTGATCGAAGGTCCCGTGATGATCGTCGCGGGAGCGGGCAGCGGCAAAACCCGTGTCCTCACTTACCGTGTAGCCCATCTGCTGGAATCCGGCATTCCGCCGTATGAAATCCTTGCATTAACGTTCACGAACAAAGCAGCGAAGGAGATGAAGGAGCGCATTGAACGCCTCATCGGCCATCACGCTCACAGCGTTTGGGCCGGAACGTTTCATTCCATCTTTGCCCGCATCCTGCGGCAGGAATGCGAACCACTCGGCTATACACGTTCGTTCACCATCTATGATACGGATGATTCTCTGGGAGTAATCAAAAATATCATGAACTCCATGAATATCTCCCAGCAGCAGTTCAGTCCGCGGGCTGTGCTCTCCCGCATCAGCGGAGCAAAGAACCAGCTGGTCACACCGCGCGAATATGAAGACCATGCAAAGGAATTCTTCGAGGCGAAAGTTGCCGAGATCTATCCGGAGTACGTTCAAAAACTGCACAAGAGTAATGCGATGGATTTCGATGATCTGCTGCTGAAGCCGATTGAACTCTTTCAGAAGCATGAACGTGCATTGGAAAAATATCAATACCGGTTCAAGTATCTTCTGGTCGATGAATACCAGGATACCAATCGTGCGCAGTACACGCTGATCAACCTGATTGCACAGAAGTTCAAGAATATCTGCGTCGTTGGCGATGATGCACGAAGTATTTATGCGTTCCGAGGCGCCGATATCAAAAACATTTTGGATTTCGAACGAGACTATCCAAACGCCAAAGTATTCCGACTGGAACAGAATTACCGTTCCACCAAGACGATCCTTGCTGCAGCAGATGCAGTGATCAAGAACAACCGCAATCAGATACAGAAAACGTTGTGGACCGATAATCCCGGAGGGGAGAAGCTCACCGTGATCGAGGCGGATGACGATAAAACGGAAGGGATCCAGATCGCCCATCGCATTCAGGAACACGTCACCAAAGAAAAACTTGATCTGAAGCATTTCGCCGTTCTCTACCGGACGAACGCACAATCCCGTTCCATCGAAGATGCCATGAGACGATCCGGAATTCCGTATGTGATCATCGGCGGCGTCGCGTTCTATCAGCGCAAGGAAATCAAAGATGTGCTGGCATACCTTCGTTTAATCGTCAATCCGAAGGATGAAGAGTGCCTGATGCGCGTGATCAATTATCCGGCACGCGGAATCGGCGACACAACCATTGAGAAATTGACCGAACACGCTGCAACGTCAAATACATCGCTCTTCGATGTTGTGAACAATCCCGGTCCGATTACGACGCTTTCCGACCGTTCCAAGAACTCCGTAATGGCGTTCGGCGCGATGATCACAAAATATCGTGCATTGAAATCGGACATGTCCGCAAGCGAACTTGCCCGTGCCGTTGTTGATGAATTGGGAATTCTCCGGTTGTATAAAGATGAACAGACGCCGGAATCGCTTGGCCGCTGGGAGAACGTGCAGGAACTTCTTTCCGCAATCTCCGAATTCGTCGATCAGCATAAAGAGAATGCTTCCTTAGAAAATTTCCTCGAAGAAGTGGCGCTGGTCTCCGCAGTCGATTCAATGGTGGACGAAAAGAATGCTGTAACACTCATGACCCTGCATGCGGCGAAGGGGCTGGAATTTCCGGTTGTCTTCATTGCGGGAATGGAAGAAGGACTGTTCCCGTTGTATCAGGTCACGCCTGATCCATCGGAGTTGGAGGAAGAGCGCCGGCTCTGTTATGTCGGCATCACCAGGGCGATGAAGAAATTGTATATCACATACGCGCGGATTCGATATCGGTTTGGCGATGTTACGTATCCTGTCGTTTCGCGGTTCTTGTCGGAGATTCCGGATTCAATGCTGGAAAAAGAAGCAACACGACGGCCCGCATATACAGCCAACGTTGTTTCATCACTGCAACACTCGAGGGAACGATATCTGAATTCTATACATCAGAAAAAAGTACCGAAGAATGACGGATTCACGCCGGATGATGAAGTGGATTATGACAGCGCGTCGCAGGAAGAGATCCGCCTGAAAGTGGGAGTGTATGTGGAGCATGAAGTGTTCGGTCGCGGCAAAGTGACTAATCTCAGCGGCAGGGGGGATTCAGCAAAAGCAATTGTGAATTTCCAAAGTGTCGGTCCGAAGAATCTGATGGTGAAATTTGCGCGGCTGCGCGTACTTGGTGCATAATGAATAATCACTCTGTTCCGACATCGATCGAGAACAAGTTCTTGTCGCTGGCAGGCGTGGCAGCAAGCTGCTATGCGATTGTATGGTTTTCTCCGATCACATTCTTTTGCCGCTTCTTTTCCGTCGAGCAAGCGTATTTTTTTCTTCAGTTTGAACGACATTTCTGGCTCTACAGCTTTGCGTTTATTGCGATCGTGTTCCTTTCCCGCGGACATTTGTGGAGTTATGGAGTGAATTCTCAAAATCTGAAAACATCCATGACGTGGCTGGCATGGTTGTACGGTTTTGTGATCGCGGCAACTGTCATTGCGTATGCTTCCGGTTTAGAATTCCTTCCTGTCGAATCGTCTGTCCTGCCGCGGGGAAACGTGGAGATCATCATGGCGTTTCTCGTTTTCTGGATGTCTTCACCCGTGGCAAATCAAATCCTCTTTTTCGGATTCGGCCAGACGATCCTGATGAAACAGTGGGGAGAAAAACCGGCGGTGTTCGGCTTACCAATTCCAATCTATATCACTGCAATTCTGTTTACTATTGGAGCAACCACGTCACAACTCTCTCTCGGTGGATTCTCTGCTGTTCCGACCTTTCTGCTGGGGATGTATTGCGGGATCGTCTACTGGAAGACCAACAGTCTTATCACGCCGATGCTGGGACATGCATTTTATTTCGGCTTT
>JBAYJG010000195.1:0-6289 GCA_041665225.1 Bacteroidota bacterium | reverse complement strand
AAAGAAGCATACAAGACCAGAAAGCAAATTCGGAAAGATGCGGAGAAAGAAGCGGAGAAGAAAAAATCCGGCATCACTCTTCCTTCTATTGATGATTCCCGCGCCGAAATCGATGAAGAAGCGCCGGCAATCCTCTTCACGGTGAAAGATGAATCGGGAACTATTGTCCGAAAATTGAAGGGAGAGAATTCTGCAGGAGTGAATCGCATCACCTGGGATCTCCGCTATTCGTCACTCGATCCCGTAACCAATTCCTCGCCAGCGGATGGAAAGAGTGCTGCATGGTTTGTGATGCCGGGAAAATATACCGTGACGATGTCCAAACGGATTGACGGAATTGAAACCGTGTTGGGAACTCCGGTGGAATTCGAATGTGTTCCGCTGGGAACTCCTTCCATCCCGACGAAAGATAGAAGTGCACTTGTCGCATTCCAGCGAAAAGCAGCAAAGTTGCAGAGGGCTGTTTTTGCCGCCAATAGTTATCTCAATGAACTTCACAGCAGGATCGGTGCAATAAAAGCAGCATTGATGCAGTCGCAGGGTGAATCCGGAACACTATACAAAACAGTTCGTGACATGGAACTCCGTTTGACTGCAATGAAACGCTCGTTCTCGGGCGATGAAGTAATTTCACGGAGGAATGATGTCGCTCCTCCCGGAATTTTGACACGGATGAATTCATTGACGGAGAGTTTCTTCTCATCGAACGCTGATGTGACCGAAACACAGAAGAAGGCGTACGATATTGCGGTATCCGATTTCGACGGGGAATATTCAGCATTAAAAAAGATCTCAGAACAGGATATTCCGCAGATTTACCGTGCTTTGGATTTGATGCAGTCACCAATCATTCCAGGCCGACTGCCGGAATGGAAAAAAGAGTAGTAATCCTGCAATCATTCTTCCGGGTTTGGACAAACCCGGAAGAATTCATTTAAAATTCCAGTTTTTTCCCCGCCGAAAAAATCGTATCTTTTGCCACTAAAATCTCATCAAACTGAATGATCCGGCCGTTTACTAACCGTATCATTCGCATTTATCTCGGAGTTCCTATGCCAACGAAATTTAAGAATGAACCGTTCACCGATTTTACCAAATCCGCAAACAAAAAAGGGATGGGAAAAGCACTTGCCAAAGTGCGCGCCGAACTCGGTAAAGAATATCCTATCGTGATCGCCGGAGAGAAGATCACTACGTCGGAAAAACTGTATTCCTATAATCCCGCAAAACCGTCCGAAGTGGTCGGCATCTTCCAGAAAGCTAATGTCGAACTGGCAACGAAAGCAGTGGAAGAATCCGCAAAGACCTTTGAAGTATGGAAGAATGTGCCTGCAAAGAAACGGGCGGACTATCTGTTCAAAGCCGCGGCGTTAATGCGCAAGCGGAAGTTCGAATTCTGCGCTGTGCTCACATATGAAGTGGGAAAATCATGGGCAGAGGCGGATGCTGATACCGCAGAAGCAATCGATTTCCTGGAATTTTACGGTCGCGAAATGCTCCGGCTGGCAGCGCCGCAGCCGTTGACGAAAACAGCCGGAGAGAAGAATGAACTGCGATATATTCCGCTTGGTGTCGGTGTATGCGTCCCTCCTTGGAATTTTGCACTTGCCATCCTTGTCGGTATGACCTCCGCTGCAGTGGTTGCCGGCAACACTGTAGTGTTGAAACCGTCATCCGATTCTCCCGCCATCGGTTACAAATTCTTCGCGCTGATGGAAGAAGCAGGACTGCCTAAGGGAGTGATCAATTTTATTTCTGGTCCCGGCGGTGCTGTCGGCGATACAATGGTTGCACACCCGAAAACGCGGTTCATCTCCTTCACCGGCTCGAAAGAGGTCGGCATTCACATCAACGAACTCGCAGCGAAAGTGGTCCCCGGACAAATCTGGTTGAAACGCGTCATCGCAGAAATGGGCGGAAAGGATTCTATCATCATCGATAACGAAACAGATCTTGATGCAGCAGCGCAGGCAACGGTTGCGTCCGCGTTTGGTTTCCAGGGACAGAAGTGTTCTGCAGCATCGCGGGCAATCGTTGTTGCATCGGTCTATGACAAGTTTGTAGAGAAAGTTGTGGAGCGGACGAAGAAGCTGACGCTCGGTGCTCCGGAAGAGCAGACAACGTATATGGGACCGGTGATCAACAAAGGCTCGATGGAAAAAATATTGCAATACATTGCCACCAGTGTGAAAGAAGGCGGAAGGCTCGTTGCAGGCGGCAAACATCTCGGTCCGGACGGATATTTCGTTGAACCGACCGTGATTGCCGATGTTGATCCGATGGCGACCATCTCGCAGGAAGAGATCTTCGGTCCGGTACTCGCGATCATTAAAGCAAAAGATTTTGACCATGCGCTGGAAATTGCGAATAATACGGAGTTTGGTCTGACCGGCGGAGTGTGGACGAAGAATAAGAAGAAACAGGAAAGAGCAAAGAACGAATTCCATGCAGGTAACTTCTATATCAATAGGAAAATCACCGGTGCGCTTGTCGGCGTCCATCCGTTCGGCGGATTCAACATGAGTGGAACGGATTCCAAAGCCGGCGGCCGTGATTATCTGTTGTTATTTACGCAGGCGAAAGCGATCTCACACAAAGTGAAATAGTATTTGAAGAATCAGACTGCCGGCATTGTGCACAGCGGTCCGGATAAACAAATAAGAGTAGTGAACATTTAATTGAAGGAGCTCCAATGAAAATCCATGAGTATCAAGGGAAAGACATTCTCAGAAAATTCGGTGTGCCGGTTCCGCGCGGTGAAGTGGCGTTCTCGGTAGATGAAGCAGTGAATGCGGCAAAACGGCTGGGCGGAAGTGTGTGGGTAGTGAAAGCGCAGATCCACGCCGGCGGACGCGGCAAAGGGGGCGGAGTGAAAGTGGCGAAGAGTATCGACGAAGTGAAGCAGTATGCAAAACAGATTCTCGGCATGACGCTCATTACGCATCAGACCGGTCCGGAAGGCCGCTTGGTGAAACGGCTGTTGATTGAAGAAGGTGCGAATATCGATAAGGAAATGTACGTCGGTATCACGCTGGACCGTGCACAGTCCCGCAATGTGATGATGGTTTCCACCGAAGGGGGAATGGAAATTGAGAAAGTGGCGGCGGAGCATCCTGAAAAGATCGTGAAAGAATCGATCGAACCGTCGGTCGGATTCCAGCAGTTCCAGGCACGTAAGTTGGCATTTGCTCTTGGACTCAGCGGAGATGCTTTCAAGAATGCTGTAAAATTTTTAACGGCGCTGTACAAAGCGTATGAAGCGACCGATGCATCACTGTTCGAGATTAATCCTCTCGTGATCACGAAAGAAGGAAATGTGATCGCTCTTGATGCCAAAGTGAATTTCGACGATAATGCGCTCTACCGTCATCCGGAATTCGCCGAACTGCGCGATCTTGATGAGGAAGAGCCGCTCGAAATCGAAGCGTCGAAATCGAATCTCAACTACATCAAGCTGGACGGCAACGTCGGCTGCATGGTAAACGGCGCGGGACTGGCGATGGCTACCATGGACATCATTAAACTTGCCGGCGGTGAACCGGCAAACTTTCTGGATGTCGGCGGCGGAGCAAGCGCTACAACAGTTGCCAGCGGTTTCAAGATCATCCTTTCGGACAAGAATGTAAAAGCGATCCTCATCAATATCTTTGGCGGCATTGTCCGCTGTGACCGTGTAGCAAACGGAGTGGTGGAAGCGGCAAAGGTTGTGGATGTGAAGATTCCTATCGTGATCCGTCTTGCCGGAACGAATGCCGATATTGCTGCGGATATCCTTCGAAATTCGGGAATGAGTTTCCTTGTTGCGGAAAATCTGAAGGATGCCGCGGACAAAGTGACAAAAGCATTGGCGGCATAACGATCGATGTCAGTATACGATAAATACGAAGTAGTCATCGGCCTGGAAGTTCACGCGCAACTCTCCACACAATCAAAGATCTTCTGCGGATGTTCCACGAAATTCGGCAGTCCGCCGAATTCAAATGTCTGTCCGGTCTGCCTTGGTATGCCCGGCGTGCTGCCCGTTTTGAACAAACAGGTGGTGGAATTTGCAATCCGGCTTGGCCTTGCCACGCATTGTTCTATAACCGAGAAATCCATTTTTGCACGGAAGAACTATTTCTATCCGGACCTGCCGAAGGGGTACCAGATCTCTCAATATGAGGAACCGATCTGTCAGCATGGATATGTGGATATTCCTGCCGGCGATGGTAAGCAGAGACGGATTGGTATCACGCGCATTCACATGGAAGAGGACGCCGGGAAATCGATCCACGACATGGCGCCCGAAACACTCGTGGATGTGAATCGCTGCGGTACGCCGCTGCTGGAGATCGTCAGTGAACCGGATATGCGCTCCGCGAAGGAGGCGTATCACTATCTCTTCTCTATTTGGCAGACGGTAAAATATCTCGATATCTGCGACGGCAACATGGAAGAGGGAAGTTTCCGGTGTGACGCGAATGTCTCGGTCCGACTGCATGGTGCGACATCATTAGGTACGAAGACAGAACTGAAGAACATGAATTCCTTCCGCAATGTAGAGAAGGCGATCGAATATGAGATCAAACGGCAGATCGATCTGATAGAAGATGGCGGTACCGTCGTTCAGGAAACGCTCCTTTGGAATGCGGAAAAGAACATCGCATCTTCCATGCGCAGTAAGGAAGAGGCACATGATTATCGGTATTTTCCTGATCCTGATCTTGTGCCGGTTGTTGTGGATAAACAGTGGATCGCCGCTGTGGAGAAACTTCTTCCTGAACTCCCCGAAGCACGACGTAAACGGTTTGTTGAATCGTTCAAACTTCCAGAGTACGATGCCGAAGTATTGACGCAGGAGAGAGAGCTTGCCGAATATTTTGAATCGGCAGTGAATCAACTCTCCAAAAAGAATGAAGAGCAGATCAAGTCCGTCAGCAATTGGGTGATGACTGATGTGCTCCGGGTGATGAACAACGAGAAGATCGCGATCTCTGATTTCCCGGTTGCTCCGCAGCATCTTGGCTCTATGGTCAATCTCATTATCGACGGCACTATCAGCGGCAAGATCGCAAAGGAAGTGTTCGACGAGATGCTGAAAACGCGAGAACATCCGAAAGCGATTGTCGAAAAGAAAGGGCTTGTGCAGATCTCCGATACGGGAGCAATTGAAAAAGAGATTGATGCAATCCTTGTTAAGTTTCCAAATGAAATTGCACGATACCGCGGTGGCGAAGCTAAATTAATGGGATTCTTCGTCGGCGAGACCATGAAAGTGATGAAGGGAAAGGGAAATCCTAAATTGATCAATGAAGTTTTGAAGAAAAAATTGGATGGTTAATATGAGAAAAAAAGTAATCGCCGGAAACTGGAAAATGAATAACGACATTTCCCAAACAACGGAACTTATTAATGGCTTAAAGGCAGTATTGTCTTCATCGACGAAAGCGATTGTCATCGTCTGTCCGCCGTTTACCTCGCTCGGAGTTGCTCAGCAACTGCTGGCGAATTCCGATATAAAGCTCGGTGCGCAGGATGTTTCCTTGTACGACAGTGGAGCATATACGGGTGAAGTGTCTGTTGCGATGCTGAAATCGGTCGGCTGCTCATATGTGATCGTCGGTCATTCCGAACGCCGGCAATATCATCATGAAACAAATGAGATCATCAACCAAAAAGCAAAAAAGGTATTGGCAGGCGGACTCATTCCTATTATCTGCATTGGCGAAACTCTTGAAGAGCGTGAAAAGAATATCACCAATCAGGTATTGACGACTCAAGTGAAAGGCGTATTAGCTGGTCTGCCAGCATCGGATGTCGAAAAATCCATCGTTGCTTACGAACCTGTGTGGGCGATTGGCACTGGAAAAACAGCGTCTAAAGAACAGGCGGAGGAAGCGCATCAGGTGATACGCAACGTTATCGCACAACTGTATTCTGCATCTACTGCAGACAAAGTGGTCATCCAGTACGGCGGGAGTGTAAAAGCGGATAATGCGAAAGAACTCCTTTCCCAACCCGACATCGATGGTGCTTTAGTAGGTGGAGCGTGCCTTAAAGCGGATTCATTTTCAGCAATAATTTCCGCAGCGTAAGAATTTCAACAAGCCGTAAAATCGCTTATTCTTAGCGGTTTTACGGCTATTCGTTCTCATAAAATCCCACAAAATATCTCTTGGTTTCAGCAGGTTCGTGTGTTATATTTACGTTGTTTTATTAAGTAAAATCCATTAAAACAACGAAATTTCAACAATTTCGAGCCAATCGTTGAATAATTTGCTCTTTCGATTTTCAGTTTATCTTTTCGTTT
>JBAYJG010000194.1:0-6293 GCA_041665225.1 Bacteroidota bacterium | reverse complement strand
CGGTTGCTCAACGGACAAAAGTACCGGTTTGAGTTCGATGCCTATGCCGTTGCGAACCGAACCATTGATGTAAAAGTTGCGATGATAGCAGCGCCGAACACCAATTACAGCAAATCCGGTTCGTTTTATCTGACAACGGCAAAAAAACATTTTTCGTACGATTTTACAATGGGAGATGCAACCGATAACAACGCGAGAATTGTTTTCAACTGTGGTCTGTCGGACGTCGACGTCTTTATTGACAATGTTTCAGTGAAACAGCTCGTTCCCGCAGGAACGGAAAGCGGGAATATCGTGCTGCCCGATGGATTTGAACTGCACCAGAATTATCCCAATCCATTTAATCCATCAACCACGATCCGGTACGCACTCCCAGTGAAATGTAGGGTGACACTGCAAATCTATAACGTTCTTGGACAGGTGTTAGCAACACTTGTGAACAATGTAAAGGATGCCGGATGGCATCAGGCAGCGTGGAATGCTGCAGCATCCTCAGGGATATATTTTTATCGAATTGAAGCTGTGGGGAATGAACATCCGAATGTCCATTTTTTACAGGTCCGAAAAATGATTTTAATGCAATAAAATTACCAATATATGTTTTTCCATTAATGTGAAAGTACATACTATGAAAACTATACTCTCCTTCATTATACTTCTGTGCAGTTGGCAAATAGCTGCGGCACAAAGTCCTGGGTTCCAATACGTTTCACCAAAGCCGAATTCCATTTTGGTTTCGAGTGAGACAAATATTATTCTCAAGAGTTCTTCCGTCGTCGAACGCTCTTCGATATCCTCGAACCTTTTCCGTGTTGAAGGGACGCTGAGCGGCGTGCATGACGGCACAACGATCCTGACGGATGACGGGCGGACGATCGTCTTCAATCCATTTGTTCCATTCTCCGGGGATGAAATCGTCTCTGTTCTGACGCAGTCGGATATCGGAACGGTACGTGGAACTATTCCTGCCGGTTATTCATTTCAATTCACCACAATGCCGCAGTCGGCGAAAATATTGCGGAAAATGCCCACCGAATCGGAGTTGGCGGAATATCGTTCGTCGGCAGCGTATCTTCCTGCACCACCAATCACCATCGACTCGGTGAACAATCCATCGCCCGGGTATATCTTTTTAGCAACGTGGGACCGCAACGTGCCAATCCATAATTACGCGAACTACCTTTTCATCTTAGACAGCAGCGGTAAGATTCTCGATTCAACAAGAGTCATCGGCGCTCCGTTCGATTTCCAGATCCAGCCGAACGGCATGTTG
This sequence comes from Bacteroidota bacterium, assembly GCA_041665225.1. Lineage (GTDB taxonomy): Bacteria > Bacteroidota > Ignavibacteria > UBA10030 > UBA8401 > UBA8401. The sequence continues at coordinate 5,020 of JBAYJG010000194.1, read as the reverse complement.
TCGTACGGACTTGGTGATTATATCGGGAATACTCCGGGGAATGGGAACCTGAGGCATTTTGTTTTGGACAGTACGCTGGCAAAAGTCGACAGTTTTCAAATGAAGAACGGGTATTTCACTGATTTCCATGATTTCATCCTGCTGCCGAACGGTCACGCAATGATGATGTCCTATCACACTGTTACCTACGACTTGAGCAAGGTGGTGCCAGGAGGAAAAACGGATGCGCTGCTGGTGATTGATGTTTTTCAGGAACAAGACAAGGACAAGAATGTTGTTTTCGAATGGCGCGACATCGATTACATTCCGATCACCGATACCGATCTGAAACTCACCGATCCCCGCGTCAATCCAAGCACGTTGAATGCATTTGAATTGGATGATGACGGGAATCTGCTCATGTCGTTCCGGAATCACAGCGATATCATGAAGATCAGCCGTGAAACAGGAGAGGTGATGTGGAAGTTCGGCGGATTGAAAAATGAATTTACATTTGTTGGGGAACATAAGGAAAATGCCCCGTATTATTTTGCACGGCAGCATGATATCCACCGGCTTCCCAACGGTCACATTTCGCTGTTTGACAACGGTGAATTTCATTCTCCGTGGTATTCTCGCGCAGTGGAATATGAGCTCGATGAAGTGAATAAAGTTGCGACGTTGGTCTCTGAGTACCGGTACACTTCAGGAAATATCTCTGCGCAAGCCGCGGGCAATGCACATCGGTTGCCGAACGGTGGATGGTTCGTTGGATTTGGAATTCTTGATCCGACAAGTCCTGTCATGAGAAATATCGTTGAATCACACGCGGATGGTACCACGGCGTTTGAGTTATCGATGCCGACCAATGTCATTTCTTATCGCACATCCAAACAGCCATGGAGGCAGCTTGTTCGGACTGTTTTCGTCAGCATTGCGGAAGTCCTGGAAACAAATACGTATGTCTTCGCAAAGAATGGGGACACAACTGGAGTTTCCGTCCGTTTCGAGCAATTAGTTGGTGACAGTTATAATAGTGTTTCCATAAAACGGATCCCCTATGGGCCAGTCACTCCGGAATTTGTTTCCGATGCTCCCATCATTGCACCCGTTTCTATCATCTACAGCGGAGCCGCGATCTCTTCTCATATCTCCGAAGTGCATATTGACCTGAAAAAATATCCGGAAATCAAACACCCGGCATTGACCTCTATCTTTGTTCGTGAATTTCCCGGCCAGGGTCTTTTCGTGGAATTACCCACGGTATTTGACAGCACGGCACATGAACTTATTGCATCCACGACAAAATTTGGTGAAATCGTTTTCGGCACTTCCGATTTGCGGCAGGGACAAGCGATTCCGGTGTTGATCGAACCGTTGAATAACAGAAAAATACTTGCATCAAAACCGGTGCTCCTGAAATGGGGAGGGCACGGATTGCTCCAATCATTTGAACTCCAAATATCAACGGACAGCATGTTTGTAACGACGGTACTGGACTCCATTTTAAAGAACTCATTTGTTCAGCGCTCAGGGTTTGCCAAGAACCAAAAATACTATTGGCGCGTCCGTGCGAATGCTGCCAATGATACCACTAATTGGTCGCCGGTGTGGCGTTTCGAACCTGCAGATGCTTTCGTTGCTCTTCAAACGCCGGATGGTGGGGAGAAATATGAGATCGGGAAACCGGTGATTATTCGTTGGGCCTCGAATATTTCGGACTCTGTCAAAGTGTACCTATTGCGCGGTTTTTCTTCCGCGGGAATCTTGGGCAAAACAAGCGCGAGAAACAACGCATTCATCTGGAATGTTGGCGCAGCACTTGCTGTAGATTCAATTTATAGAATAGTGATCACATCATTGTTGGATTCAACACTGGCCGATACGAGCTATTATGCCTTTACCTTATATAAAGTGACCAATGTTGAAACTGCAGGCGGCAAAACACCAGACGGATTCGAGCTCTCGCAAAACTATCCGAATCCATTTAATCCGAACACAGTCATACAGTTCCAGATTCCTGAAGATCACTTTGTCACACTCAAGCTGTTCGATATCCTGGGAAATACGGTCAACACATTGGTGCAGCAGCCAATGAGAGCCGGCATTCACCGGATTGACGTGAATGCTTCTTCGCTTCCCTCGGGGACATATTTTTATCGAATTCATGCCGGACAATATTCTGATACCAAAAAAATGATCCTGATGAAGTGATCACACGGGAGAGTATGAAAAAATATTTTGTAATTTTATTTGTTCTGAACCTATTGTTTTCCCATAGTGTAGTTGCAGACGGCTTCCTGAAAGTTTCCGGGAAAACCATTGTCAATGGTCAGGGGAACGAGTTTATTCTACGCGGGATGGGACTCGGCGGATGGATGTTGCCGGAAGGGTATATGCTGCAAATGTCGTCATTTGCCAATGCCCCCTGGGAGATTAAGAAAAAGATCGTGGAAGTGGTTGGTGTGGAACGTGCAGATACATTCTGGACTGCGTATAGGAAAAACTTTGTGCAGAGAAAGGATATCGAAAGACTCGCACAATTTGGATTTAATTCAGTCCGCCTTGCGATGCATTATGAATTCTATATACGAGACTCAGCCGGTACTTTTGTGCGGGTTGAACAGGGATTTTCAATAACGGACAGCCTGCTGCAATGGTGCGCTGACAATCACATGTATCTTATTCTTGATCTGCATGCTGCGCCAGGCGGACAGAGTGCTAATAATATCAGCGATTATAATCCTTCTCTGCCGTCACTATGGGCAAGTGAGAAGAACAAATCGATGACTGTCGAATTATGGAGAATGCTTGCTGAACATTACAAAGATCAACCATGGGTTGGAGGCTATGACATCCTGAACGAACCGGCATGGGATCTGCCACCGGATAATAAGCCGCTGCGCGATCTATCTGTCGCGATTACTACGGCAATTCGTACTGTCGATACAACCCACATCGTTTTCGTCGAAGGCAATTGGTATGCATCTGATTTCAACGGCATGGCGCCGGCATGGGATGATAATATGGCATGGAGTTTCCATAAATACTGGAATACCAACGATCAATCGTCCCTCAATAATTATGTGAATATCCGGAATTCGACGAACCGTCCGTTGTGGCTGGGTGAATCGGGAGAAAACTCCAATGCATGGTTCACAGATTGCATTACCTTGGTCGAAGCAAATAATATTGGTTGGGCATGGTGGACGATCAAGAAATTCGGAACAATCACCGGCCCATTTTCCATTCCTCTCAATACGGAATATAGTTATCTCCTCCGGTATTGGAAGGGAGAAGTATCGCAGCCGTCAGTTGAATATGCTATGAAAGGTTTGATGGGAATGGCGAATGGACTGGAACTGGAACAGTGTGTTTACAACAAAGGAGTTATCGATGCAATGATGCGTCAGCCGTATGATAACACCGTCCGCCCATTTGCCGCAAATGGTATTCCCGGAAAGTTGTTCGCCACGGATTACGATTATGGGAAATATAGTATCGCATACAGGGATGTTGATTATCAAAGTACCAATCAGGGAGGTTCATGGAATAACGGTTGGATATACAGGAATGACGGTGTCGATATCGAAAAATGTTCTGATGTCATCACCAACGGATACGATGTTGGTCATACTGGAACGGGAGAGTATCTCACATTCACCATGGATGTACAACAGAGCGGTAACTATACTGTCACTCTCCGTGCTGCGGTAAATACTACCGGTGGGTATGTCGGGATAAGCTGGGATGGGCAGACGCAAAAAGTGTTTCCGCTTGCAGTAACGGGAGGATGGCAATCATGGGGGAATCATTCGTTGGGATCGATGGATCTCACAGCCGGGAATCACCATCTGCGGCTGAATGAATTTGGTGGAGGATTTAATCTCAACTATATAGATCTTTCATATGCCGGACCGATCGTTTCGGTTACTGATCAAATGTTTCCCGGGCAATATGCATTAGCACAGAATTACCCTAACCCGTTCAATCCTTCCACAGTCATTGAGTTTCAGATACCTTTCACCAGTTTTGTCACTTTATCAGTGACCGATCTCTTGGGCAGGGAAATCATGCGACTGGTGGATGGAATGCGTAACGCAGGGAAACACGCGGTGACGTTCGATGCGACGCAGGTATCATCAGGGATCTACTTCTATACTTTACAAACAGATGGTTTTCGGGAAACGAGAAAATTGTCTGTTATGAAATAGTTAGCTTCAAAATTATACGAGTTTCTTCAATGAAAAAATATCTTATAGTAAAAGTCATTCCGACAATATTGGTAGTGGTACTATTCCAAGATTATTTGTTTGCTCAGGTGCAGACAATCGAGGACCGTATCACTGCCATTCTCAGCCAGATGACGATGGAAGAGAAAATCCTTCAGCTGCATCAGGAAGGTTCATTTAATACCGCCGATAACACCCGGCTCAAGATTCCGGGATTCATCATGGCGGACGGCCCACACGGTGTGCGGGATGGAATGGCAACAAGTTTTCCCGTCGGTATCGGAATGGCAGCAATGTGGGATGTTGATGTCGCCTATCGAATTGGTGTTGCCATGGGAAAGGAATTCCGAGGGAAAGGGAAGCATCAGGCACTTGGGCCCTGTCTTGATCTGGACCGGGATCCGCGGAACGGCCGCAGTGCCGAGACAGGCGGTGAAGATCCGTATTTGAATGCACAAACTACGACTGCGGTAACGAAAGGGATTCAATCCACTCCTACGATTGCAACGATAAAACACTTTAATGTGAATCATCGCGAGAACGGACGGTTTACCAATAACATCATCGCTTCAGAGCGGATGCTTACAGAAACGAATGGACTCACATTTCGGACAGCTGTTCAGGAGGGGGGAGCATTCAGTGTGATGAATGCCTACAATCTGATTAATGGTGACAAGTGCGCCGAAAATACTTTTTTGCTTACGACTATACTGAGAGATTATTGGGGCTTCCCGTTCTATGTCGTTTCGGACTGGGGTTCTATTTGGGATACAAAAAAAGCGGTGACTTCGGGGTGTGATATTGAAATG
>JBAYJG010000193.1:0-6329 GCA_041665225.1 Bacteroidota bacterium | reverse complement strand
GTTTCGATTAACAGGAGAAGAAGATAAAATGCGACGGACCAGAGGAAAATCTCCAGAGCGTTCATAGAATAAATACCCATTATTCCAATAAAGCCGGGGGCAAAGCCGATGATGAGTGCTGAAAGAAGTTGCGCAAATTTCTCTCCGCCCATTTTTTTTGCGATCAATCCAGCAGCAATGATAGTTCCTGCATGCGCCAGTGACGGAATGATCCGGATAGCAAAGACCGATTCACCAAAGAGCATCCGGCTTAATCGCAAGACAACAGCACACAATGGAGGTTGATCGACATATCCGAACGAAAGATTTTCACTGCAAGCGATATAGTACAGCTCGTCACGAAACAGTCCGTACGTTGCGAACAGATTGTTATAGAAATGGACGAGCAGGATGAGAAACGCAATGCTGAGAATATGCAGATGTGTCTTGATGAATAGCTTCAAGTACACCTCCTGTTCGAAAGCGATGAACTGCAGATCACTTCGTTAGTAGAAGTAATAATGAATCGACAATTGCGGCAGCGGCAGAATTGTTCCATCCGAAAAATAGGTGAACAATCCCTGGAATGTGAGATGCACTGCATCCTGAAGCAAGAACTCCCCTCCCAACCCTGCACCAAACCGGAATGGCGCCGAGTATTTATTGCCACCCGCTCCGTTGTAAAAATAACACGTCGCTGCACCAAAAAAGAATCTGGCGGAATTGCTGCGTGTCAGGTCTTGTTGAAACTCAGTGCCAAAGGAATAGAATGTATCAGTATTTTTTGGTTTGAAAATCCCGAGAATCGCCTGCAGAGAGATTTTCCCCTCCGAATGATATCGATAGCTGAAACCGATACCGGATGCCGGACCTCCGGAAAATCCCAGACCATACACACTGTTCCCGAACGCATCCCCCTTCACATTGGAAACTGCCACCTGGGCATTGGATGGTGTAAACAGGAGTGCGAGTGCGAAAAGTATTCCTGTGATTCGATATGCTTGCATGGTGATTCCTTTTTCATTGTAAATGACAAAAAGTTGTTCTCTTCGAATGTCCTCGCGGCTAGCCGCAAGGTAACTTGTCATGCCAACGTACGTTCCAAAGGATTCCTTTGGGACTTGCATCCAGGTCCTGGATTCCGGTGCCGACCCAAAGGGTCACGTTGTGAAGGCATCACTTCATCGACTTTCGCCAGAATGACACCGCTAGCGACGAGGAATTAGACCCTTATAGAGATTAAATTATTCGGTCCGCAACCAGCCGTAAATTTCTTTCATACTCGGCTTTTTCCCGGTGATTAAAATCCCGATGCGGAACACCTTCCCGGCGATCCACATCAATCCATAGATCGTCCCGCTTAATGTCACAAGCGAAAGTGCAATCTCCCACCACGCAGGTGTCTGGATGGAGAACCGCAGCGCCATCATCGTTGGCGTAAGCAGCGGGATCTGCGACATTACTTTCACCAGCGTCGAGTCCGGATTGAACATGACCGGTACAGCAAATGCAATCGGCAGTATCAAAAAAATGGTGATATATCCGGTCATCTGCTGGGCTTCCTGTTCCGTTGAAACGGTAGATCCGGCGATGATAAAGATGCCGACATACATGAAATAGCCCATAATGAAATAGATCATCAGCAGTGCGAGATTGTCCACGGTGACAAACGGTACCGGTGTCGCGAAGTTCACTCCAATTAATAATAATCCCCAAAATAATACTGTCGTCAATCCAAGCATCGAAAGGCCGATGATCTTTCCGGACATCAGTTCCTGCGAAGAACAGGAAGAGATCAGCACTTCTACTATACGGTTTGCCTTCTCTTCGATGACGCTACGGATCAGCATTTGTCCGGATGACAAGACCAGAAACATCAACAGCATGATGAAGATATATCCGGTGAAGAATGTCTCCATAAAACCGGACTCTTTTTCTTCCCCGTGTTTGTTGACCTTGAACGTTTTGATGTCTACTTCGGTCATCAGTTTTTTTACCAGCGCTGCATCAAAACCGTTTGACTGCAGCCGGCGTTCGATGATGATCTCTTCGAGCAATTTGGAGAATCTGTTCTGGTCGCGTGCATTCCCGACATTTTCCGCGCGGTACTCGATCTTCCCTTTCTCCAACACATCTTTTGGGAGAATGAAATATCCTTCAATTTCGTTAGAGGCAAGCTGCGCAGCGGCCAATATCTTCAGATGTTCCAAATCCATCGTTTCGTCAGTTATCTCTCGGAGATGATAATTCGGAGAACCGTTCTCCAGCGTAAATTTCTTCTCCATGCGGATATTGATAACCTCGGCCAACGATCGTGTTTCGTCGATCACGCCAAACATCTTCGTCTTTTCATCCCCTTTTTCCGCCAGCAAACTGGGGAGCACAGTAAAGACAGACATTATCAACGGCGTCATAAACAATCCGATGATGAACGCTTTCGTGCGGACTTTCTCGATGAATTCCCATTTGGCAACAGCCAGTATCTTGTTCATGCTCCTGCCTCCTGTCGTAATTTTTGTTTCGCCTTTGTCAGTCGGTAGTATGACAGGCCTCCGACTGCAGCCCCGATACCGGCTAAGCCGCCGTTATCTTTTCCTGCCGCAAACATGATGAGACCTACCACCATCACCAGAAGCGCAACAACCAGCGATGTTTGTTGTTTTTTCACTTCCGGATTCTTTATTGATGGCAACGGCACATGTTGCTTTATATCTGTTTTTTCCTTTTCCACTTCCTCTACCGTTGTTCCTACAACATCCAGAAAAATCGAATTAAGCGACGGTTCAACGAACTCAAATTTCCTCAGTTCCACCTTCGGCAACACTGCAGAAAGGATTTCATTGGTGGAGACATTCCCGTTCAACGATAATTCAGCATAGTTCTCATAGATTGTTGCTTTTTTTACGAAAGGAAGTGACGACAAAAACTTGCCGTCACCGTCAAACTCAAGATGAAGAGCATTCGAGCCATAGCGCTGTTTTGCCTGCTTCACTGTTCCTTCCAGCACAATGGTGCCGCGGTTGATTAGACAGATCTCGTCGCACAGTTTTTCCGCTGTCTCCATCTGATGTGTCGAAAAGATGATCGCTTTCCCCTGCTGTTTCAAATCGGAGAGGATGTCCTTCATGACTATTTGATTGACCGGATCAAGACCGGAAAATGGTTCATCCAAAATTACTAGATCAGGATCATGAAGGATAGTAGTGATGAATTGCGCTTTCTGCTGATTCCCTTTTGACAGTTCTTCTACTTTCCGTTTAGCATAGGCTTGAAGATTGAAGCGTTCCAACCATTCCATCGCTTTTTTCTTCGCCTCTGCCGGTCGAATGCCGCGGAGCGAAGAAAAATAGACGATCGTATCCAGCAGGCCATTCTTCTTATAGAGTCCCCGTTCTTCCGGAAGGTATCCAATCCTGTTTCGAATTGCATCGTTGAACGGCTTCCCGTCGTACGATATCGATCCCTGATCCGGTTTCGTGATGTTCAGCAACATCCTGATCGTTGTGCTTTTCCCCGCGCCGTTAGGACCGATCAGTCCGAAGATAGCTCCGCGCTGCACTTCTAACGATACATCATCTACCGCCAGCACGGTGGAGAATTGTTTCCGTAAATGTTCTGCTTTTAGCATGGAATATCCGATCAACTAACGATTATTTTTTTGTGAGAATTTTTTGAATCTGTTTGAAATGATTGATATCATGCCCAGCCTCAAGATTCACCAGATGTGCGATCGTTTCTTTGCCGCGTTCCTGATGCATGCCGTGCTGCTGCCATTGTTCCTTTGTTAATCCCGTTAAAAAACGAATATTCGCTCTGCGTACAACAGAATATAATTCCAGCATTTCAATAATATTAGCTTGAGCATACTTGCTGTTCCTTGCCCAGTCGTCCTGTTCAAACGGTTGAAGCGTCACACCATTCTTCCCCGCAATGGAACGATATCTCCATCCAAGGACGATCTCCGTTTCGGCCAGATGAGCGACGATCTCCGTAACAGACCATTTGCCGGGTTCAGGCCGTGCGGTCAGCGTTCTTTTGTTGACACCGGAGATGATACGTTTGATCTTCTGTGGGGTCGATTTCAGAATTGAAAGCGAATCTTTTCCTTCAAGATTGCTCAGAATTCTGATGACATATTGTTGCGGAGTTTCCTGCATAGTGCTCCTTTTCAGGAAAGGAGGGTGCATTCACCCTCCTTACGATGATTTATGGTGTAATGCGATAGATCATCCGCGGGAACGGGATTGTTTCGCGCACATGATCCAATCCGCAGATCCATGATACCGTCCGTTCGATTCCCAAACCGAAACCGGAGTGAGGTACGGAACCGTATCTGCGAAGATCCAAATACCAGTCGAACGCTTCTTGCGGGAGTTCGTGTTCTTTCAACCGTGCGAGCAGTGTATCATAATCATCCTCGCGCTGGCTTCCGCCGATAATCTCGCCGTATCCTTCCGGAGCGAGCACATCCACTGCCAGAGCGAGTTTCTCATTCTGCGGATCGCGTTTCATATAAAACGCTTTTATTTGAGAAGGATACCGGTGCACCATTACCGGGCGGTCGAATTGTTCTGAAATTACCGTCTCGTCCGTTGCGCCGAGATCATTTCCCCATTCGAAGGCAACTCCTTTTTTATGCAGGATTTCCACTGCCTGATCGTACGTAATGCGCGGCAGCGGTCGTTTCACCACCTCGAGAAATTGAATATTGCGTTCGAGCGTTTTCAATTCCGGCATCCGATTTTTCAATACGCTGGTGACGATATGTTCCAGGAATTCCTCCGCCAGATCCATATTGTCATTCAGATCGTTAAAAGCAACTTCCGGTTCCACCATCCAGAATTCCGTTAAATGGCGGCGGGTCTTCGATTTTTCGGCACGGAACGTGGGACCAAAGACATACACTTTCCCGAGCGCCATTGCTCCCGCTTCTCCATACAGCTGGCCAGATTGCGTTAAATATGCTTTTCCAAGATCAAAATAATCTGTTTCAAATAATGTGGAAGTTCCCTCGCACGCTGCAGGAGTGAAGATCGGCGCATCGAGCAAGGTAAATCCGCGTCCGTCAAAAAATTCACGGATGGAACGGATGATCTCATGGCGGATGCGCATGATGGCATGCTGACGGGATGAACGGAGCCAGAGATGACGGCGGTCTGCAAGGAACTCTACACCATGTTCTTTCGGAGTGATGGGATACTCTTTAGCGATGGAGATGACCTCGACATTCGTCACATCCATTTCAAATCCGCCCGGGGCGCGCTGTTCTGCGCGAATGGTTCCGGACATTTTGAACGAAGATTCCTGCGTTAGTTCCCCGCACCGATTAAACATCTCTTCACCGACAACATTCTTCACTACCACTCCCTGACAAACACCCGTTCCATCTCTCAACAACAGGAATTTTATTTTACCGCTGGAGCGAAGGTTGTACAGCCAGCCTTGCAATGTGACATTTTCACCGACATGGTTTGATAAATCTTCGATGTACACTTTAGTTGCCATGATACATTCCTTTTTATATAGCCGTAACAAAAAGCCGCTCACGATGCACACCGAGCGGCGCGAAAGCTGTGAAAATATACGAAAACGTTCCCCGTACTACAAAATGAAAAATCCCGCACCGGGCGGGACTTTTCATTCAGCTCATGGACAGCATTTTCTCGATCGGTTTCTTCGCCCGCACCAGCAAGTCCGCACTCATTTCAATCTGTGGACTCATATTCTTCATGCAGGAGTATAATTTTTCCAGCGTATTCCGTTTCATGTGGGGACATTCATTGCAGGCGCAGTTCTCTTCCGGAGGCAATGGAAGGAATGTCTTGCCGGTAGTGCTCTTCTCCATCTGATGGACAATGCCGTATTCTGTCCCGACGATGAATTTATGTCGCGGGGACTGCTGCACATATTTCAGCAGCATACTCGTCGAGCCGATGTAGCTTGCCTTTGCCAGAATATGGTCCTCACATTCTGGATGAGCGATCAATTCTGCATCGGGATGTTCCAGTTGCAGGCCGATCAGTTTCCGTTCACTGAACGTTTCGTGAACGATGCAGCTTCCGTTCCATAACAGCATATTCCTGCCTGTTTTCTTGTTGATGTACGCGCCGAGATTCTTATCGGGCGAGAACAAGATTGGCTGGTCCAGCGGGATCTGATTAACAAGCTTTTCCGCATTACTGGAAGTACAGATAATGTCGCTCAGCGCTTTCACTTCGGCGCTGCAATTAATATAGGTGATCGCAAGATGGTTCGGATGCTCTTCCCTGAACTTTTTGAATGCCGCCGGCGGACAACCTTCGGACAGTGAACAGCCAGCCAGCAAATCCGGAAGCAATACTGGTTTGTGT
>JBAYJG010000192.1:0-6373 GCA_041665225.1 Bacteroidota bacterium | reverse complement strand
CAATCCCAATCCTGCACAGACACCGAGAACGGCAAATATCATCCAAAATGTTCTGAAAGCGCCTTCGGCGCCGGACTGGCCGATGAGCGGCTTCAGCATCGCTTCGTACATGCTTCCGCCGAGATTCGATCCGACAAGGCTGCCGATGACGCCATAGAGAAATGCATACCCCATGTACGTCGCTTTCTTTTCAGAAGGAGCGACGAGTCCAACATAACTGTAATATTTCGGATGCGCAGTCATTTCCCCAATGGAGAAGACGGCGATGCCAGTAATGAACATCCACACATTCGTTGCAAATGCCAGGCAGACGAAGCCGACAACACCGAAACCGATGCCGACTACCATCGTCAACAGCGGCTTCGCGTCTTTCACGATCCGGCTGATCAGCACCTGTAGCAGGATAATGGTTCCGGCATTGATCACCGTGACATGTTCTGCATCAAAGTGCAGCGGAATGCCAAGCGACGCAAAGAATTGATCAACCGGAGCCGCATCGACAAAATCCCGAAGAAACCACAGCACCGATCCGAAATTCTGGAAATAGAGGATCCAAAAAAATGAATACACAAAGATCATCAGCATGAAGCGTGCATCCCCCAACACCATAGCGGCACCGGAGAGAACATCTTTCAAGGATTTGGTATTCGCCGGTTTATCCGGTTCCGTGTAAGTGAAGAGGGTTGGAAGCAGCATCAATCCACAATACAAGGATGATGCGATGAAAACATAATTCCAGGAGAATCCTTTCAGGTAACTGACCAGCAACGGAGCGAGAAATGCTCCGAGATTGATCATCCAATAATACACACCAAATCCGAATCCGGAATTGGATTCATTGGTAGAGCGTGCAATCGTGCCGCTGATAATTGGTTTGAAAAGCCCGGAACCGGTCGCCATCACCAGCAAACTGGCGAAAACAGTCCCATACGCTGTCATCTCCCCTGCGACAAAGTATCCGGTTGCCAGAAAGGAAAAAGCAACCATCAGCATTCTCCGGTATCCATACCGGTCGGCAAGTGCACCGCCGATAATGGGGATAACATACGTGCACGCGTAGATCAGACTTTGCAAAAATCCAACCGACTGCTCGGAAAATCCCAGTCCCCCTTCAGTGACGGCGTCCGTGAGATATACAGCAAGAATAGAATTCATCCCATAATAGGCGCCTCGCTCGAAGAGTTCCATCACGTTGGCGACCCAGAATACTTTGGGGAATGTCGAAAGAATTGACGGTGAACGATCTGTCATAAGTTGAGTTCCCGGATGTGGACAAAAATGACGTGTGAAAAAGTAGGCAATTGTATCCATATTATCAAGAACGATCAAGCATAATTACGTGTAGATGGAACGATAGTACGGAAGAGCAACAGTACTTTGAAAATGTGGAAGGTTCTACGAAAGGATGGAAGAAGGAGTTAAATTTCATGAGCTTCCGGAGCGACGTAACACACTTTCCGCAAGTTCTGGATAGAGTCGATAAAGACAGGGATGGCATATTCCATGCGACACGGTATCGGTAATTGCTTTGATCATTGTATCTGTGACGGGAGTCCATTCCTCGCTCTGTATTTTCACCCGCTTGCAGGATGAGCATACTATGATCAGGTTGTTCTTACTTTCGGAGTACCGCGAAAGCAAGTTCATCATTGCTTCGACATTTGCACCGATAGTTTTTTCCATTCCAAGATCGATAACGATGCCACGAATCCGCGCAATCTTGTCATTCTCGTACGCGATGGCAACGCCACGGTCCATATACCAATGATAGCGGTTCGATGCATCCTTAATGCGGTAATCAATTTGATAGATCTCTTTCTTTCCGGACAAGAGTGCCCGCATGGCATCCATCGCCTTATTGAAATCATCCGGATGCAAAAGGTCCGTGAATGCTTCGTATCCCTTTCCCGCAAACGTATCCGGATTGTATCCGAGCATGGTCGCTTTCAAATCGTTCATGGTAACGAGATTTTTAATGACGTCCCATTCCCACCAGGCAAAGGGAGCATCTCTCAAAACAATATCCGTCAATGATTTCATGCTGTTCCTTGTTGTTCCTAATCCACAACATTAGTCGACAGTATATTTCCTTCAATGTTATCAGCAATTTCGATACGAAATACTTCATTAGCAAGCGGCGGACCATTTCCTTGCAGCGATCTTCTCTCTGTAAACCGAGTACAGCATCACAGTCGTCGCTTCAGGCAGATGAGGATTGAAAAACAGTAATAAAAAAAAGGCCGTACGAACGAATCGCACGGCCTTACTCTCTTGTTCCTCTGCGGCTGAAACTGAATTTGCCGTAACGAGGACCGCCTCTGCCACTTCCCCTGAAATGACAGAAACGATCCTGCGTTAAACCGGCAAATTCAGACTCACCGTTGGAACTCAAACTTTTACTGATGCAATATTCTGACAAATCGGTTCTGAGTCCAGTTAGTTTGTTCTAATTAGCTTTTTATAATGTGTATTAGATTTCGTTAATCATTCCTCACTTGTTAGAATTTCTTAAGAAGTCTATGAGCCCGGATGTACATGAAAAGAATAGGTAGTGTCTTAGTTTAGCTATTAAACATAAATTAGTAGAGTCATCCTGAGCAAGCGGTGCCTTTTTTGCACCGCGCGTCTCCCGAAGGGATGCCTTCGGCAGAAGGATTCATGGTTCGACTCGTCCCTGTGGGCTAAGCCATCCCTTTGGGACGGGACTCGCTCACCATGACCATGTCTCAACTTGAGACACTACCAAAGAATATCCTCAGTCGCTTCCTTTGCCATTTGTTCGTATTTTCTTCACGCATTCCCAACTATCATAGGGATTCATGAACAGACTCAATCTGTTGCTTGGGATCATTATCGTTTCCATAGCGTCACTCCCGTTCCTCCCGGGAGCGCAGATCATTCCCTATGCTCTCCTGAAAACTGGAACATCCCTGTTGTTTCTTATCGTTGCTTATCTGTTGTTTACAACGGAGGTGTCTGGACGGGACGTCATCGTCATTCTCAGCCTGTCCCTGTTGCTGCGTCTGCTCTTCATCAACATGCTGCCGATCGGTTCGGACGATATTTACAGATATGTATGGGACGGGAAAGTCCAATCAGTTTCCATCAATCCATACCTCTTTGCACCGAATGCACCTGAACTGAATCATTTACATACACCCATGCTGCCTGCATTGATTAATCAACCGCACATGCCGACTATGTATTTCCCGCTGAGCGAATGGATATTTTATCTCTCATACAGTATAAGCGGAGATCAGGTATGGGGGTATAAGATGCTGCTATGGATTGCTGAGATTGTTGCAATGGCAGGATTGTTTTTCACCGCCAAACAGCAACAAATCAATGTGAAATATCTGTTGCTCTATGCAGTGTGTCCGTTGATGATTTTTGAATACAGCATCGACGGGCATGTGGATGTGTTTGGATTGATGTTTTTCTCCCTGTTTTTACTTTTTTATGTCCAACGCAGATTGATCGTCGCATTAGTCCTGCTCGGTTGTTCGTTCTCCATCAAACCTGCGGCGTTGATCATCCTTCCCGCTCTGTTTTTCTTTGAAAAAGGAAAGAGAAACCGGGCAGCGGTCGCCGTTATTCCTGTGTTTACCCTGGGACTTCAGTTTCTGCCATACATGTTCGATGCGGATGTGTTTGCATCGCTGAGAGCATTTACCAAGCACTGGACATTCAACGGATTCTTTTTCAATCTGTTCAATCTATATTTTCAGGACAATCAGCCCGCGCGACTGACGGCCAGTATCGTGTTATTAATTGTCGTCGGTCTTATCATCATCAGGAAGATGCCGATCATTGAGAAATTCTACCTTTCGCTGCTGGGACTCCTGTTCTTTTCGCCGATCGTGCATCCGTGGTACATTGGCTGGGTGGGAATCCTCGTGCCGCTTGTCCGGAAACCGAGCGGTATCTATTATATTGCGGCCGCAAGTCTCACCGTCATCACCGCATCGAATTATCAACTGTACGGCGTCTGGAAGGATTACTGGTTTGTGCTGATCATAGAATATGTTCCGGTGATCATCCTCGTCCTATTTGAAGTGCAAATCGTACCATCAACATGGCTCACTCGTCTTTCCCCCGGCAATAACACAAACGTAAAACAATAAATCACCGTTTTGTATCGTGCAGATGCGGGCTTTTAGTAAAAATCGCCTGCATGGAGTGTGCATGTCCGTATGATTCTGTTAATACTAACTTAATACTACCATCATGTGAAGATCACACAGAATGACGTTCTTGTAGCGTCATATGAATCAACTCATACAACAAATACAGCTTTGGGACGAACGGACAATAACACGGATCATATCCCGTCGGGGAGAGATATTGACTTCTTTTATGAAGGTTATCTCGATGATGGGAGATGGGTATCTGTGGATGGTCTTGGCAGTGGTTTTTTACGTTCTCACCGATGTTTCGCTGCCGTGGCTGGAAGCGGGAGTAACTGCTTTCGCGATAGAATTAATCGCTTACAAGATCATCAAACAATCAACCACACGGAAACGTCCCTGCCATGCGAACATCAATATCATCAATCTGGTAATACCGCAGGATGAGTTCAGCTTTCCTTCCGGTCATACTGCAGCGGCGACCGTAGCAGCATTGCTATTCAGCATCGCACTTCCAGCCGCAACGCCGTTCTTCGTCACATTGACAATTCTTATCGGACTCTCAAGGATCTATCTTGGAGTTCACTATCCGTCCGACGTGGTGATGGGATTTGTGCTTGGTGTGTTCAGCTTTACGATTGCTCTATTCATCATATAAGGAAAGGTCGTACCTTTTCCACGCAGTTCAACTCCGATGCTTGTCTTCATCACTATCGTGCCGCAAAGTCTTTCATGACCGTGGCCGATATCTATCACTTTCCAGGAAATTGCTAGACACTTACTCTCTTATGTTTTGCGCTTGCCGGTTCCTTTTGCTGTTCCAGTAAGATCGCTCCATACAGCTGCCCAAGCGCAAGTCCACCGTCATTCGGAGGAATTCGCTGATGCCAATACGGGGTGAATCCATGCTGCCTCAGTCGGTCAACCGTTACTTCCGTCAAACGGGCATTCTGAAAACAACCGCCGCTTAATACCACTGCAGTTTGATTTGCATGCGTCGCCATGGCAACGATGATTTTAGACAATGTGTTATGAAATTTCTGCGCAATGGCAGTGCCGGGAACCCGTTCTATCACATCGCTGAATATTTGCAGAACCATCGGCTCCCAATCGATCTCTTCAACCTCCGTCATTCGTCCATGGCCACGTACTGTGAACGGATAGGCCGCAGTAACATCATGATGTTCCGTCAGTGCTTCCAGCTCCATTGCAGCCTGACCTTCATATCCTGTTTTGTGACGCAAACCAATGATGGATGCAACTGCATCGAAGATCCTTCCCACGCTGGATGTCCGAGGAGAATTGATATTTTGCCGCATCGCCTGCAGCAGCGCTGCATATTCTGTCGTGGAGAATTGTTCAAACAGCGGCAGTTCTCCAAATTTCTCAGGACTCCCCTGCGACACTTCGAACAACATTCCCAATGCCGCCCGGCGAGGTTCTTTGATTGCAGCTTCACCTCCCGGAAGCGGAAATGACCGGAACGTACCGAAATGTCGCATTCTGTTTTCCGCTTGGACAAAGAACTCTCCGCCCCAAATCACACCATCGTCCCCATACCCTGTTCCATCCCACGAGACGCCGAACACATTATCCCGCAAGTGATTTTCAGCCATGCAGGAATAGACATGGGCGGCGTGATGCTGGATCCGCAGTATTGGAATATCTAATTCCGACGCATATTTTGATGAGAGATATTCCGGATGTTTGTCCGCAACAACAAGCGATGGCGTCACTTCATATATCCGTTGAAAATCTCCGATGGTAGATTGAAATGCAGCATACGCCTGCTCGGTTTCCAGATCCCCGATATGTTGACTGACAAAGACCGCATTGCCGACATTCATTGCAATAGCGTTCTTCAACTGCCCGCCGACTGCCAGCATCGATCGCGCCGGAGTCACATCCAACCGGAACGGCAACGGAGCCAATCCGCGCGCCCTTCGCAGCACCACCTCCCTACCGGCAATGATCCGGATGATGGAATCATCCGCATGCCGGAGAATCGGCCTGTTGTGAATCAGGAAGAAATCCGCAATCCCGTTCAAACGATGCAACGCCTCATGGTTATCGATGCAGATCGGTTCTTCGGAGATATTACCGCTGGTGGCAATCACTGGTTGCTGCACATCATGCATGATCAGATGATGAAGCAGTGAATAGGGAAGCAAAACGCCGAGCAACGGATTGTTCGGCGCGATCAGCTTCGATAACGGTTGTACGTGTTCATGTCCATGATATTTTTT
>JBAYJG010000191.1:0-6393 GCA_041665225.1 Bacteroidota bacterium | reverse complement strand
TCATACGACAACAACAGACGCGACGGCGGCGGATTCCGCAGAGACGGCAATCGCGGCGACAACCGCAGAGATGCAAAGAAAGATGCGCAGCAAAAAAAGAAACGAACTTGCCGCTTTACAGCTGCAGGAACGATCTATATCGATTACAAGGATGAAAAGTTGCTCCGCAAGTTCATCAACGAGCAGGGCAAGATCATTCCGAAACGCATCACTGGAACCAGCGCAAAATATCAGCGTCAGCTTGTGCAGGCAATCAAACGCGCCCGTCACATTGCGCTTCTTCCCTTCACATCTGAAGCCATTAAGTAATTAAACGAGGTCGGAGAATATGAAAGTCATTTTACGTCAAAACTATAACAAACTCGGCAGCATCGGCGATGTTGTCGAAGTGAAGGACGGTTTCGCCCGCAACTATCTCATCCCGAGAAGCATTGCGTTCCGCGCAACCGAAGGGAATTTGAACGCCCTCGAACAGGAAAAGAAACAGCTAGCCCGGAAAGAGGAAAAGGTTGTCCAAGATTCCGAAAAGCTCGCAGCACAGCTCGGCAGCGTGTCATTGACCATCACGATGAAAGTCGGCGAAGACGATAAACTCTTCGGTGCCGTAACATCGCAGATGATCGCGGATTCGCTGACGGAAAAAGGCTACTCCATCGATAAGCGCATCATCGAATTGGAAGAACCGATCAAAACACTCGGCATTTTTGAGGTACCGGTGAAACTGCATGCCAAGGTATCCGCAAAAGTGAAAGTGTGGGTTGTCCGGGAGTAACCAGAGGGATCTTTTCATTCTCTTCGCAACGGAGCGTTGTCCGTGAAAAGACCTGACTGCATCAGTCAGGTCTTTTTTTTGTATATTTCATTTATGCAGGCGGCAGGAAGTCATTGGTTCTGCCGGAACAACAACATCGGAGTCACGTATGGCAAAAGTCAAATCATTATGGGGCGGCAGATTCAAGACCGCACTCTCGGAAGCAGCATTGCGATTCTCTTCCTCTATCGATCTCGATAAACAATTATATTTTGAAGATATTCATGGAAGCATCGCGCACGTGGAGATGCTCGCCGCGTGCAAGATCATTTCCCTTGAAGAATCACGCCGTATCAGGAAAGCATTGAAGGAAATTCAGATCGAAATTGAAACCGGAAAACTTGATCTCTCCTGGGAGAAGGAAGATATCCACATGGCGATCGAGCAGCGGCTCATCCAAAAGGTGGGACCGATGGGAGGTAAACTCCATACGGGACGGAGCAGAAACGATCAGGTTGCCTTAGATGAACGGTTGTTTATGCGTACGGCGATTATTGAATTAAAAAAACTGGTTGCGCAGTTCCAACGAGTGCTGTTGTACAAATCCGAAAAACACTTCGGCACCATTATGCCGGGATACACACACATGCAGCGGGCACAGCCTGTTTTTCTCTCCCATCACCTACTGGCGTATGTCGCCATGCTGGAGCGGGATTATGAACGACTGACTGATTGCTACAAACGCGTCAATCGCCTGCCGCTCGGCGCCGCTGCTTTGGCGGGGACATCCTTCCCTATTAACAGGGCAAGTGTAGCAAAAAAATTGGGATTCGATAGCGTGCTGGAGAACAGCATCGATGCAGTATCCGACCGGGATTATATCATTGAATTCGTCTCCGTCTGCAGCGGATTGATGATGCACCTCAGCAGAATGTCCGAAGAACTGGTGCTGTGGACGTCGCAGGAGTTCAACTTTGCGCGAATCGACGATTCGTATACCACCGGAAGCAGCATCATGCCGCAAAAGAAGAATCCCGACATGGCAGAATTGACCCGCGGTAAAGTGGGCAGGGTATACGGCGATCTTATGAATATTCTTACGTTGATGAAAGGTCTCCCGCTCGCTTATAACCGCGATATGCAGGAGGATAAACAGCCGCTGTTCGATGCCGCTACCACCACCCGGGAGTGCGTCTATATCATGACCCACGTCTTTATCCATACAACATTCGATAAAGACCGGTTTGAGGAAGAGTTAAAGAATGATTTTCTTACTGCGACCGAAATAGCTGATTATCTTGTGATGCATGGTGTTCCGTTCAGGGATGCACATTCCATTACCGGCAAGATTGTCGGATACTGCATTGAACATCATATTTCTTTATCCAAGCTTTCCCTAAAAGAACTGCACAAGTTTTCTCACAAGTTCTCTGAAGATGTGTTTCAACTTCTAGATCCGCTCGCATCGATCGAACATAAGAAATCTGCAGGGAGTACGTCACCGAATGAAGTAAAGAAACAGATCGTCCACTGGACGAAAGTGTTGAAGCAGAAGAAATTTAATTGAGTTGTATAATAAAAAGAGCGGGATGATCTCCCGCTCTTTTTATTTAATGGATCCCTTTCGCCTGACCGCCATCAACCAGGATATTCGCCCCGTTAATGTAACTGGCCCTCTCCGACGCAAGAAACGCAATAACATCTCCTAGTTCTTCCGGATTGCCGAGTCGTCCTGTCGGAATTTGCAAAGCACTCTCTTTCAGATACTGGTCCATAGAGATGTTTTTTTCCTTTGAACGGGATTGCGAAAGCTCTGCCTGCCGTTGTGTTAAGATATGACCGGGACAGACGGTATTAACAGTGATATTGAATCGCCCGTATTGATTGGCAAGGACTTTTGAAATCCCCAGGATGCCCGGGCGAAGAGTAGAAGAGATCAACAGATCATCGATCGGTTGCTTGGCAGTGATGGAAACGATCGTGATTACTCTTCCCCATTGCTGTTTCTCCATCACCGGTAGCACTGCACGGGTCAGACGGATCATGCTCATCATCGTCAAATTGAATCCCTTTTCCCACTCTGCATCTGGCAATGCAGTGATCTTCCCTGTGGGAGGTCCGCCGGCATTGTTGACGAGGATATCAATCCTGCCAAATTCATTCATCACTGACCCGACAAGCATTTCAATTTCCGCAGGTCGAGAAACATCCGCTTTAACCGGATATACCTTGACTCCAGTCTCTCGCCGTATTTCTTCTGCTGTTTCAGAAATTGATTTTTCATTGCGAGAACAGATAGCGAGTTGCACCCCTTCCCTTGCCAGAGAGAGCGCAGCGGCCTTTCCCAATCCCTGACTGGCAGCAGCAACCAGTGCAACCTTATTTGTTATACCCAGTTCCATACGATTACATTATCAACGGTGGAGTATTTTAAAGTTCAGTAAATATTCACTAGCACTGAATTTTGACGATTTCTTTTTGATAGGTATCACCAAGCAAGATGACCTCTTTGGATTTTGAGATATAGACATCAATCTCCAACCGTACACCGAATTCGCCGGGGAGATAGATTCCCGGTTCGATCGAGAAACAGGTTTCCGGAATGATCTCTCGGACATCCATTGTTTCAAAGTTGTCAATGTGTGCTCCGTTGCCGTGCACTTCTTCACCAATATTGTGGCCAGTACGGTGAACAAAATACTTTCCATAACCGCTCATATCGATAAACTTTCTTGTCACATCGTCCACATCGCAACCGCGAACTTTTCGGCCTGCCTTCATTTCGGTTCTAAGAAAATCAACTGCTGCATCGCGGGCACCTTTGACGATATCAAAGACTTCCTGATATTTCTTCGGAATTTCAGTCCCTGCGTAGCCGACCCATGTGAAATCGGCGTACACGGCACCCGGTTTTTTCTTTTTCGCCCACCAGTCGATCAGAATATAATCACCCTTTTTGATCACCGCGCTTTGTTCAGCGCTGGGATCATAGTGAGGATTGGCGCCGTTTCCATTCACCGAACAATTCGCAGGCGCATAGGTGGTGAGATTATTCCTTTCAAATTCATCCATGATAAGCTTTTGCACATCATATTCCGTCACCGTTTTCCCTCCTCGCAGTTGTTCGCCAATGAATGCGAATGCTTTGTCTACTGTACGAAGAAGGATGTTAGCAGTATCCTGCGCATCCGTATATTGTTCATCATTCCAGCGGGCTTCAAAGTATTGCACGATATCCCCTGAAGAAACGACATTCACTCCAAACGACCGGATGAATTCCAACGTTCCTGCATCAACTTTTGAAAGATACGGAATATCATTGTTCGGTGAATATTCCATACAAACCGTTCTTGCGCCGTTCAGAATCTTTTTTACCCCGTCGTGTAGTGATTTCCACTGGTTGTAGATCGTTTTGTCGCCCGGCAGATGGTCTAGATCGTACTGTTCGATGCTATGCACCAGTTTTTGCGGAATTCCGGATGCCGGGATGTAATAGAAATACCGCCGTGAAGAGAGTTTTCCCGCGGTCATTTCCAGAATTTTTGTTGCAAACGGATTACCACCACGGAAATTATAGATGAGCCAACCGTCCAAACGGTGCTCTCTAAGTTTTTGCTGGATCTGTCCCAGTTGATTCTGGAATGACATCAGAAGGTTCCTTTCTTTTTCTGAAATATAGAAAATAAACTACCGCCGCCAATGGCCGCCGTCTTCTTTGCTGAGTAACATCTAAAAGAGGTTAAAAAATTTGTATTCTTCTTCTCGCGCCCAAAAGTGACTGCCCCAATATAATTTCGGTTTCATAAATGGATATTTTTGGAACATCCTGAAAGCCGTCTTCCCCTTCACCATCCCCACATATGTTGAAACTTATTCTTTCGATAGAATCAGTACCACCACATGGACATGATCCTCCCCCCACATTGAGTTCTTTATTCTCATAACCAATCCAATCGCTAGCTGCTAAATTTCCTTTTCTATTTCCTCTTGCAATACCTTTTTAAGGATTTATAACGGTATGTTGGAGTCCACACTATGTGATAATCACAATAGTAGATCGTATGTGTTTGTTTTCGATATTTTCCTTTTCTGAAATTTACTACTATTGCACAGCAAAGCCAATAAAAAGAAATGTAGATTTACGCTTACCAGATCAAAAAACACTTAAAATGATGATTCTTCATACAATCTCTACCGTTTTCGCAATAATGACATCTCACCTGCAGTTCATGACTGCCATTACCCTGCTACCACTGCTCAACATGTGACGCTGAATAGCACGACGTGTTGTTTAATTGGGTATATTATATTTGTAGATAACAGGAGCAGATTGCAAGCACCACCTATCGAAAGGATTGTTGAATGAAAAAGTTATCACTCGTCGTTGTTATTCTTTTTGTTCTGAGTTTTGTATATGCTCAGGACTCTCTCACAACAGGTCCGGCAAAAGCTACGCCGGGAGTACCTTCTGCAAATGCAGCACATGGACAGGAAATGAAACAGCAGAACATGGAAAAACGTGATATAAAGAAAGCGGAAAAGAAAAAATGGAGAGACGAAAAGAATGCAATAAAAAAAGAACGCAAAGCAGCAAAGAAAGAAGCAAAAACTAAATAATCCCCGCTCCGACAGCGTCTTTGTTCAGCAGAGACGCTGTTGTCATTTTATCGAAATTGTTATGAAACATCTTTTCTTGATTATTTCACTGTCCATGATGCTCGGTGCACAGGAAGAGAACAACGATAATGATGTATTCACTTTTTCCGCCTCCACACGATACTCAACTGCGCAAATCATTCACGGGGTCGATGTCAGTCGAAATCAGGGGACAATCAGTAATGGGATCACTATCGGGCATGCAAACGGACTTTCCTTCTCATACTTCAATACAAGTCTTTCAGCGAGAACAACACTGAATAATACATTCAGCGTGGGGTACTCATATGATTTTACGGATTTTTTTTCCGGGGATATTGACTTTACTCATATCTCGTATCCAGATCAATCCATCAATGCCGTAGCAGAATTTCCCAATGTACTTGCTGTTTCGGTTTCGGCAGATCTTCAGCTGTTTGATCTCTCGTTATCTTATGATAAGCATTTCGGCACCGGTGCTCCATCCTATATCGGAATTGATGCAATGAAAATATTACTCGTGAATGATTGGGCATTCATTCCTCTCATTGACATGACATTTATTTCGCAGGAGATCAATTTCACCACGGCAAAATTCAAACCAAATTCAGCTAACTCCAAAAAAACAGGTCAACTGGTTCAATCAGTAGTTTCGCTCTCCGGTATCAGCGGAGTAACATTCGGTTGTGCTGTTCGCTACGATCTCGGCAAAGGATTTTCAACCCGTTTCGTACCTCAGATGTCGCTGACGCCAAAACAAGAAATCGCCGCTCATTCCACGCAATGGACAGCATCACTTGGAGTTAGTTATACAACCGGATTCTGACCTGCGGAATAACACTATTTACTTTTAAATCTAAAAACATCTTTGAAAATTACGATTTCATTCGTATATTTTGACTGTATTTAAGCGAAAATCCACGGAGAGGTGGGTGAGTGGCTTAAACCAGCGGTTTGCTAAACCGCCGTACGCTGTTAAGGTGTACCGAGGGTTCAAATCCCTCCCT
>JBAYJG010000190.1:0-6429 GCA_041665225.1 Bacteroidota bacterium | reverse complement strand
CTGGATTCGGACAGCAGTTCACGGACGAGATCTCGCGCGACTGGGGAGGAAAAGTGTTTACCGACGTGATGAACGGCGTCGCCTACATGGAAAAACTCCCGTACGTCAATACCGAAAAGATGGCTGCAGCAGGAGCCAGCTACGGCGGCTACATGATGAACTGGCTGAACGGACATACGGACAAATTCAAAACACTTGTCTGCCATGACGGTGTCTATAATTTTCATTCCATGTATGGCGTAACCGAAGAAACATGGTTCGATGAATGGGAACATGGCATTCCGTGGGAGACGGAGAACTACGACAAGTTCTCGCCGCATGCCTATGCAAAGAATTTCAAGACACCGACACTCATCATCCATAACGAACTCGATTTCCGCGTTCCGGTCGGAGAGGGATTTGCGCTCTTCACCACATTGCAGCGAAAAGGGATTCCCTCTAAACTGCTCTACTTCCCGGACGAAGGACATTGGGTGCTGAAACCGCAGAACTCCGAAATGTGGCACAATACAATTTTTGACTGGCTGAAAGACTATCTGAAATAATCTATGACATTTTCATCCCGCATTATCGACATTCAAAAAAAATCGAATTCATTTCTGTGCGTCGGACTCGATACCGACGCACAGAAACTTCCAACCGCACTCCGGTCAAAAAAGAACGGAGTATTGGAGTTCAACAAACGGATCATTGAAGCAACTGAAGATCTTGCCTGCGCATATAAAATCAATTTTGCTTTTTACGAAGCAATGGGAAAAGAGGGTTGGACGATTATTGAAAAAACTCTTTCGTCGATCCCCACTTCCATCCTGACGATCGCTGATGCAAAACGAGGCGATATCGGAAATACGTCAAAACAGTATGCCGATGCGATCCTCAACGGCATGGGATTCGACAGTATCACTGTCGCCCCGTACATGGGAAAGGATTCCGTTCAGCCCTTCCTGGAGCAAAAAGGAAAAGGAGTATTTCTGCTTGCGCTCACTTCCAATCAAGGCGCGTTTGATTTTCAATATCAGCAGATCGGCAAGAGACGTCTATTTGAGGAAGTCGTGAAGACTTCTCAACAATGGACGAAGAATGACAATCTCGGATTTGTCGTCGGTGCAACAAAATCGTCGGACATTCAGCAGGTGAGGAAACTCGCTCCGGAAATTCCCTTTCTTGTTCCCGGCATCGGCGCTCAGGGCGGATCAGTTGAGGATGTGATCAAATTCGGCTGCACAGCAGACGGATTCGGCGTACTGATCAATGCTAGTAGAAGTATTTTGTATGCTTCATCTGGCAAGGATTTCGCCGACGCGGCTCGCAGCGAAGCATTAAAAGTGAACAACGAAATCAATTTTTTCAGGAACACCTACTTCTAGCCGCTGAACAGGCCAGCGATGCATCCCTCCGGCGACGTCTGCGGCGAATCAACATGCAATGCACGAAGATCTGCTGCGACATATCTGGTCCAAACAACTGTTTGACTCCTCCCGATTAACAACTTCGGACGGTCGTGCTGTACGGATATTACATCCCGGAGTCCTTTCGCGCGGCAGCGGACCTGACTTCCGTAATGCCAGGATCGATCTTGACGGAAGGAAATATTCCGGCGACATCGAATTCCACAGGAACTACGGCGACTGGAAATTGCATCATCACCACTATGATCCGAACTATAATACTGTGATCCTTCATGTGGTTCTTTCCGGAATTGCTGAGAGAACTCCTTCCCAAAGCGGCAGGATAATTCCAACAGTTGTGCTTGAACCGTTTCTCCACTCCTCTATCGACAAGATCGCTGATCAGTTGAAACGAGAAGAATATTCCTCCAAACAGAATTGTATACCGTGCTTTTCCGTTAACGATTCTGTCGATGCGCCATTACTAAATACGTGGATCCGTACGTTGTATAAAGAACGACTGCAGGAAAAGACCAATCGGCTCGCGGAACGACTTCGTGAGATCATCCAACGAGATCCGCAAAGAGTGAGCGAACCTGAAGATTGGTACGGCGATATGCCCGAGCGCACTCCACTTCACGGCAATTCATTTGACGTATCATTCTACAAACAAAAGAAAGCCTGGGAACAATTGCTGTATGAAGAAGTACTGGACTGCCTCGGGTATTCAAATAATCGCACACCGATGAAACGGCTGGCGGAACAGATCCCCGTCAGGGAACTATTGCGCATTCAACAGGATGCCGGTGCAGCGCTGACCACTCAACAGATCGAGGCGATCCTTTTCAAAGCGTCCGGATTACTCCCGACTGTTGCCGAAACACAGGAACAGGATTCTAAGGTGTATATCCATTCCCTTCATACAGCATGGAGTGATTTGAATCGGATGAACACAATTCCTTCCATCGGAACAACTGAGTGGGATTTCTCTCCAACCAGACCGGCAAACTTTCCGACGATCAGAATTGCGGCAGCAGCGGTGTTCCTGCACAATCTTCTCCATCGCTCCCTCTTCAAATCAATCATAACGCTCGTCAGCGGCAAGTACTCTTCCGTTGAATCGAAGATCGAACAGTTGCAATTGCTTTTTACTGCCGGGGATCATCCGTTCTGGAATTATCATTTTACATTTGCAGAAACTGCGGATAGCTACCATGCGATTCTCGGACGATCGCGGATCGGCGATATCATAATGAATGCCGTTCTTCCATTCGTCAGCCTCTACGCCGCCATCTTCGCTCAAGAAGACACACTGGAACGATGCCTCAGCATTGCAGCCGGATATCCGTCGCTGGAGGATAATTCAATCCTTAGAACAATGGACTCCCAGGTGTTGAAAAGAAAGATTCCCGTATCACTTGCGTATCAGCAGCAGGGTTTGATACATTTATATAAACGATACTGTATGTCCGGCAAGTGCGGAGTGTGCGAAATCGGGAAGAAGGTATTTACATGACGAGCTGGCTGTTGAAGATAGAAACAGAATTGCGTCGCGCAGAACGCGAGACGCATCCAGGACGGATCCGCACGGCGGCACGACGGATTGCCGGCATCGCGATCCAGCGGTATGAGGAGAGAGCGGATGAAGATTATCTCCGGATGCTTCAGCATGCCTCAGGCAATGACGCACTTCCCTATGAGGTGCGAACGTCTATCGAACGGCTCATCACTCGGCTTGATGAAAATTTCTCATCACCCTCCGTCGATCCAATTGCCGACGCAATGATCGTCGTGGAATTTGTCAAAGAGTCTGTCCAATAAAAAGTGGAATCTTATCCGCTTTAGTTGCTCCCGCCGCTCTTCTGAGTTGAGATATTTTTCCGTATCTTAACTCCATGATTCCCGATAAACCATATCGCGTCCTGCTCTATTACAAGTTCGTGCCGATCCACGGGTACGCACTGTTTGCACAGCATCATCTTCAGCTTTGCAGATTGCTCAATCTTCGCGGCCGCATCCTGATTTCTCCCGAAGGGATTAACGGCACCGTCTCCGGCACAACAGAACAAACCGAGTGTTATATCACCACGCTCCGGATGGATGAACGGTTTGCCGATATGCAATTTAAGATTGATGAAGCAAACGGGCATGTGTTTGATAAGCTCTTCGTCCGGGTGAAGGACGAATTGGTCACATTCCGTGTCGGCGAGAATGGCAGTCCACTGAAACAGACGGGGACGTATCTCTCCCCTGAAGAATGGCATCGAACGATGCAGCAGGAAGATGTGCTGATCCTGGACGGCAGGACCGATTATGAATATGACCTGGGACATTTCCGGAATGCCATTCGGCCGCCGGTAAAATCATTTCGCGATTTCCCTCAGTGGATCCGTGAAAATCTTGCATCCCACAAGGACAAAACAATCCTCACCTATTGCACCGGCGGCGTGCGTTGCGAAAAATTGACCGCATTCATGGTAAGCGAAGGCTTTTCACGAGTTGCTCAGCTACAAGGAGGTATTGTGACTTATGGAAAGGATGAACATGTTCAGGGAAAGCTGTGGGATGGGTTATGCTATGTGTTCGACCAGCGGATCGCAGTCCCGATCAATCACACAGAGGAATATAGACTGGTTTCTGTGTGCATTCATTGCGGAAGCCCGTGCGACCGGTATGTAAACTGCGCGAATCTGGACTGCCACAAACAGCATTTTGCATGCGTGAAATGTGAACAGAAAACCCGTCGCTCCTGCAGTCAGGAGTGCCAATCCGCACAACGCCACGAACTACCGATCCAACAGTAATCGATACTTTTTATTTTTCTTTCTCGGAATTGTGGCCGGCGACCAGTTTCCAAGTCCCCTGCCGTTTTGCATACATGGAAGTGAACCGCAATTTCACAAAGATCAATTGATCTTTTTTGGTTGCATGCTGCACCTGTGTTCCGGTAACGACCGCTGCGTCGCCGTAGAGTCGTACGTGGACATCGCCGTTGGTAACGGAAAAAAAAGACATCTCTTCAAGCGTGTGGTGGAATTTTTCGATCGCTTGCTGCTTGGTCTTTACTTTGCCAATGGCGTTGGTGAGTATAAATTCGTCGTCAAGAATGCGGTGGAGAGGTTCAGGATCTTTCTTCGTTAACGCTTGTGCCAACTCTTCTTCCAACTGGATAAATATCTGTTCTATTGCTCAATCTCCTTCGGTGGATCACGGTGTATCAAATATATTTTATACGTTAAGATAGGAAGAATTCGAGGAGCATTCAAGAACTATACAATAACATTTGTATCACAAGTGTATAACTCAGCGCGCAAAGAAACCTGCGATAAATTCAGAAACTGTGAGCGATACTGCCCAATCGGACGGCGATGAGAAACGTCGGGTAACATCGAACCGGACAAGGTCGAAAATATTTGATATTCCAACACTTGTTTCATAATACCATCCTTGTGAGTCTTTTACAGAAAAGAGAGGAATTCGAAGCGCGCGCGATGAGAGCCAGCTTCGAGCAACATTCGCTTCGACAATCAATTCAAGATTGGACTCCATTAATGATTGAATGCCAAATGGAGCAAACAGCAGCCTCCGGAAATTATGATCGACGGTGAGTGCCAGATAGCTGTCGCCGTAACACTGTCTCCGAGGGAGCGCTCTCAGCACTCCGTACCCTGCCAGCAATTCGAATTTTGAATACAATTCAAAATAGCGCTGCGGGGGAACGTTTCCGAACGACGTCCCTCCGGAGAGCTGAACACTCACCGAAGGCGGGAACGGCATTTCATCTTTCAGATATGTTGCAACTTTCATCCTTGCTTTTCCAGTGACCGTGGTAAAATCAAACGCTCCACCTAACACACTGGCGGAATGTTCGACAGTCCCGGACAAACGGTATCCCTCTTTTGCGATCCCGAAGAATCCCGTATTCGCATGAAAAAACGAGAGTTGAACAGCGTTCATTCTACCGTCGATAATCGATGGTTGAGCCGCAAACGATGTATGTTTTTTCAGCCATGAATAGTTTGTTGTTTGAAATACGGAAAGTTGGCGCTCGGAAAGTCCCCGCATCGTAAAATTCGTCGTTCCGTTAAGCGCATATATCAGGGTAACTGTTGAACCGATGGACCTATAATAATCCTGAGAATCATCTTTCAGGATAAGTGCAGTGAACGTATTGAAAAATAATCCGGGTAGCTGCGGTTCAGGGAAATAGACCAGTTTGTCGTATGCATCGACACTGAGAGAAAACATTTTTTGGGATAATCTGAAATTTGCGAAACCGGAGGCAGTGTAGGAAGATTGTTTTTCTCCAAAATGCAGCGTTGCTCCAGTATGATATTTCCACCTGCGGTCGGAAAATCCGTACCCAGCCCCGACTCGTAAGTCCACATCATCAAAAACATCATCGATCGATCTGCTGATGCCGAGATGATACCCTTCCACTCTGGTAAACCATGCATCAAAAAGAAAAAATGGGCTGCCTGCCAATGCTACGACTGTCATCACAGTGCCGGATGGTGCAAATTTCTTGTCCAATGTCTGTGTGCTGTCCAGTGTCGAGTATGCACTATCCTGTTCCGCCGTCAGCGGAAGAACATCGTTCGCTTGCCAGAATGTAGAATCATATTTCGTTGCAGCTGAATCGACGGTGAGCGCTTTCATGTTCTGTATCGTATCCGCAAAGACCGGATTGAGTTTGTAATCATAGATGACAACATCCAGATCAACGGACAGTACCGGTATTGTAATTCCCATCAGGACGAACTTGAAGGTCCCCTCAAATCGATAATTGGCCGGCAACCAGTAACGGTTCTCGAACAACCGGAACGACTGAAGATATTTTGATTCTTTCGTATCGATGAACGGCTGGGAAAATGCTTCGTTCGGACGGACCTCTACGTTCATCACCGCATAGGAACGTTCGGCGATGGAAATCTTTCCTTTCAACAACGGAATTACTTTGGAACGGGGAATCAGTTCGATATCGTACACCTCAAAATCATCCATCTTCCGTGTCGAAATCAGTTTATAGTCATAATACTCG
>JBAYJG010000189.1:0-6461 GCA_041665225.1 Bacteroidota bacterium | reverse complement strand
GCTGGATGATCAAAAGGATGAGCCTATAGTAATTTCGATGCCTGTGGAAGAGATACGAGGAATACAACAGACACCCTTTAGTAATTTTGCTGGAATTGAATCGGTGAACAAGATTCTGTATGGCTCCCGAATATTGAATGACCGCACGTTTTCATCTACTCGACGCGCATTCATTTCGTTATCTATCGTTAATGACGGGCAATATCGCGCAGACTTCGGACTCATGGGTCAATGGATGTTTTCTTGTATTTTTGATCGGAAATTACGTCTAATCGACATTCTAGCGACAGATAACGCAATTGAAACATTTGGAAAAGCGGGAGCGGAAAAGGAGATTTCCCGAATTAAAGCTAAAATTGTTCCAATGTAACATCGACGATTGTATCGGTTTCTCCAGTATATTTTTTCGGCAAGGCTGCAAAACTGTGTGTAGATAATAGTAATTGACCTGTTTCACGCAGACAATTATTCATTATCATAGGAGTTCATATGCGGCCATCACACCTCATTGTTTCACTTCTTTTTCTTGTGACCTTTGCTCAGAGTCAACAATCCACTCCAGACAGATCCTTTGAACAGGGAAGGGTATTTATCGGTAAAAAATCGACCGACGTTATGAATGTCAACATTCATAATGGTATGGTATTCTATAACTTGAAAAATTCGGATGTGGTGGTGAGAATCAATTTGAACGATGTCAATGAGATCCAGGAATTTATACCGAATCCATCATCGGCCGGAAAGTGGATCGGCGGTATTGCAGGGTTTGGTATCGGTGTTGGAATGGCGTTGAGCTCTGCTAAAACGGAATCTGATACAAAAGATATGGGGGGTGGCGTGCAATTGGTTGAAACAAAGAAAACTATTTCACTATGGCCTATTTATACATTTAGTATTGTTGGATATTTTATTGGAATGACGATAGATGCTCAAGCGGGGGATTGGGTGACAGTGCATCAAAAAGGTATCTCACATAATTTTGATATCGATTCAGATCAGCAATTCCATTCGATCGCACTACGTTATACTGTGAAATTTTAAATCCGGTATATATTCTGCTATGGTAAGCGGGGAGTAATCATGAACCTGTAAACCCCCGCTTGCCAAAATAGCGTGAATGCAGGATTCCACCATTCCCTGATTTTTATTCCTCCGATGGCTTAAAACATTTTCTCGAAAATACCTGAGAAACAATCGCTCGGTATGACGCCGTAATCAAGGGAAGTGGCAGCCGTTCAGAAAGTCAGTGTGAATATGTTATATCCGGAACCAGGATAAAGTTATCCGAATTTATACTTTCCATCGTGAGTGGAATAATTCACAGCACACATCGAGTAATAGGTGTTGTACTCAGAATTATAATAATTGCTTCTTTTTGGAAATAATCCATAATTGAATTGTCTGCAAGATGCGATTGGGGATTTCGTTTAGCACATTGTCACAAACAATACCAAAATAATCAATACTCAATCATTGCAGCACTTAATGTTTCGGATGTCGATGGTTATTGCTGTCCCACGGTAGTTCGAATTATGGAAAAATCTGCCTGCCACATGATCCTGTTCGTGTGTATCCTTCCCTTCCTGTTGGCAGCCCAAGATACACCAGGTCTGCTCGGAGCAAATGGAATTTCCGAACGCGAAGCCACAACCTACAGCCTGGACCGGAATGAAGCAACACTCGTTATTGAATCATCACTTGATGACTTCACGGTGGAAGTGAACGGCCGCACCCTTCTTATTTCGAAGGAGGAAGAGAATTGGAAAATATTTGTGCTTCCACCGGGAACAAATGCGATTACCATTCGTGCGGATGGATATGAACCGTTATTACTTGACGAATATTTGTTCAGGAAGAACAAAGTCTATGGTCTTCTCATCACGCAAGAACGTTCCCCGCAAAACGATGAGAGTGATCCCGGGAAAGGATCGATCACGATTGCCACCATTCCGGATGGGGCTCTGCTGACGGTAGATGGCGAGCCGGGTGAATGGATGTCGCCCATAACAATTCCCGATCTTACTCCTGCAATCTATACCATCCGTGTCCACAAAGAAAATTATGATTCCGCAGTTGTTCAGGTGAAGGTGTTGCCGGATAGCGCTGTTGTCATTCCGTCAGTGAGCCTTCATCCGCGATTCGGTTATTTGATTGTCGATTACGACCCGGAAGAAAAACTGTTTTTGAACGGCGTTGTATTAAATAATGAATCCAATATGGTGTTCCGATTGCGATGCGGCTTTTTCAATCTTGAAATTACTAAGGAAGGACACAAGACATATCTTCAAACGATTACGATTACACCCGGCGATACATTAACAATCATTCCGCAGCTTCTTCAGGATATCGCCTTTTTTGATTTTTCCAACCTTCCCGAAGGATCTGATATTTTTCTGGACAATAACGAATCGGCCCGGATGGTTGTGGAAACTGTTCCCGCAGAACACTCCGTCCGCATTACGACGAGTGAATATGGCGTGCTGACGAAAAGATTCCTGCTCAATCCGGAGGAGACCAAAGTGATCGATGAAAAGGATTTTCTGGATCCGGGATCGATTACTGTGACCAGCGATGTGCAGGCAAAACTGTTCATCAACGATGTACAGGATACCTTATCTGCTGGGAAATCAAATCTTCCACCCGGTACATACTCCATCCGGCTGGAGCATCCGGATTTCGGCACTGAAGACCGGAATATCAGACTCCTGCCGAGAGAAAAGAAGGCTGTGTTCATTCCAATGCGTCCATCTCGTTCGACAGCGATGATGCTGGCTATTATTCCCGGTGCTAGTCAGATTTATAATGGTATGACACTGAAAGGGCTTACATACTTTACGGGATTTGCACTCTCCATGGCCGGCTCATATTATTTTAAGACCGAGTATGATAGACGGTATCGGTCATATACAAATTATATCAATGAATATCGGCAAACGAACGATCCGCTGCGGGCAATTGAGCTGAACAGTATTATCAATTCTATCTATCCCAAAGTAACGACGGATCAAGACCGCCAATATTTAGCGTATGGTATCACCGGAACGGTCTTTCTTTGGAATCTGATTGATCTGTTTTTATTTGAGCCTGCTTCCGGTTACCGTCAAAAGGATGAGATGACCACAACCATGAGCGTGAGTGCGGATGACAGAAATTTAGCATTGCACTTCAATGTCACTTTTTGACATGAAAACATACAGGAAGAACATAGGTAAAGATGTTCTTATCCGTGCAGTATGTGCACTCTGTTGCATCTTCCTTTTTCAATGTTCCCCCAAACCTCCCAAACCGATCGATGTTCTTGTTAACCCTGTCGATCCGCATAGTCCAACGTTTATCAAACCGGTAACGACCATAGTCTCTGCGCCGGATTCTACCACAGTTCTTACAGTTTCCGATGTAACTGTTCTTGTTCAAGGAAATTCAGGAGTTACGGCATTTTCCTATCAATTGGATAATAACGATTGGTCGCCGTGGACGGTATCTTCAACTATTTCCATCACGGATATTGATGAGGGACCGCATCGGTGCGCAATCCGTTCACTGCATCGTGATAACATCACCGTCGAAGAGCATCCGCCTGTTATTCACTTTGCCATCAACGCAGTAACGGGACCCGCTGTGATGTTCGCTTCACGAAAGAAAGAAGTTCGGCTTGGGAGTACGTTCAACTACTATGTTGTTGCGGAAGAAGTTGCCGATGTGTACGGATCGAAACTGGTGTTTACCTATGATGCGACAGCGGTCAGGATAGATGCAGTGCAGCCGGGGAGAATCGCCAATATCGATGTTCAGATGCTGGATGTCCGCTACGGGAATACGGTCCGTGCAGAGATGTTCTTCACCGGGCCGCAGCCTGTCCGTGGAATTTCCGGATCGGATTCGATTGTCGTGCTCAGTTGCACGGCATTAAAAACCGGTGAAACTGTTTTTACATTTGTTGCAGACAGTGTCCAATTGCGGGATCCAAATAACAATGTTGTTACCATCAATCAGCTCGTCAACGGGAAGGTGGTGGTGCGATGAGGCGGATCTTGTTCATCATGATCATTGTTTCCAGCATTCTCCGTTCACAATGGAGCCAGACGAGCGGTCCGACCGGTGGACGGATTTATTCATTGCTTGTTGACGGAACGACCCTTTATGCAGGGACGCAAACCGGTGGTGTCTATCGCAGTACCAATTCCGGAACGTACTGGACCAGCGTCAATCACGGATTAACCACTGCAATTGTATATGCTTTGGCTAAGGATGATCTCAATCTCTATGCTGCAGCATCGAGCGGATTGTTCATTTCTTCAAACGGCGGCGACAATTGGTCTAAGGTTGATTTGGGAACGGCCGGCTTTGTGCGAGCATTGGCAAAAATGGGCACAACTATTTTTGCAGGTAATTCGGTTGGAAGTGTTTTCCGTTCTACAGATAAAGGAAATACCTGGAATGCAGTTGGTACGGGCATGGATAGTGTCACAATATTTTCCTTTGCAGTCAATGGTT
The DNA here is from genome assembly GCA_041665225.1 of Bacteroidota bacterium. Lineage (GTDB taxonomy): Bacteria > Bacteroidota > Ignavibacteria > UBA10030 > UBA8401 > UBA8401. The sequence continues at coordinate 1,967 of JBAYJG010000189.1, read as the reverse complement.
CAGAACTCTATGCCGGTACGGGCGGTGGTGTTTTCCTTTCAACTGATAACGGTGCATCATGGAAGAAGCAAAATTATGGCTTAACAAATGTCAGCGTACGATCGATGGCTGTCGGCGGTTCGATGATCTATGCAGGAACATCCGGTGGCGGGATCTTCCGGCGCGTAATGACAGATACGGTATGGACGCAAGTAAATTCAGGGCTCACAACTTTCAGCGTATATTCACTCACTTTAAAAGATACCTGTATTTTTGCAGGGACAGCTGGAGGAATTTTCCGATCGACAAATAGTGGAATGGATTGGGTTCAAGTAAATTCGGGTCTATTAAATCTAACTGTCAATGCTCTTGCCGTGAATGGATCCACAGTCATTGCCGGTACCTTAGGCGGAGTATACCAATCTTCGAACAATGGGGTGGAATGGATTGGTACTAATGTTGGGATAAGGAATACCATTGTCATGTCTCTTATGACCAACAATGGGGTTATTATTGCAGGAACAAATGGTGGAGGAATCTACCGTACAACAGACGAAGGTGCAACGTGGACGCAAATAAATAATGGAATAACGAACTCAAATGTGAGAGCGTTGGCTCTTAAAGGCACGGATATTTTTGCAGGGACTTTCGGAGGCGGAGTTTATCGATCTACGAATAATGGTGCTGATTGGATACAGGTGAATTCAGGAATAAGCAATATTTTTGTCTCCTCAATTGCTGTGAACGGTTCCACTATCTACGCCGGTACATCCGGAGGAATATATCTTTCCACGAACGATGGAACGGAATGGACAACAATCAACAATGGATTGACGAACTTGATCGTGAATGCATTAACATCTATAGGATCAACGTTGTTCGCCGGAACGAATGGCGGTGTATTTCTTTCTACAAATAATGGTGCAGCATGGAGTGCAGTTAATACGGGATTAAGCAATACGACTGTTCTTTCGCTATCTGTTAATGGATCGGAAATATTTGCCGGAACCAATGGAGGCATCTTCAGTTCAACAAATAACGGGAGTAGTTGGGCGGAAAAAAATTCCGGACTGATATTCTTTAGCATACGGTCCATTATTTTTGATGAACCAGATATGTATGCAGCGACGGTAGGTGGTGGGGTATTCCGATCAACCAACCGTGGAGATCTTTGGACAGATGTTAATGATGGGTTGACAAATTTAAATGTGTATTCTCTTGTTATGAACGGGCCAAAGATGTTTGCCGGTACGAACGGTGCAGGTGTGTTTACAAATCTCTCGCGCACGGTAGCTCATGTGAAATTCATCGTGAATCTCGCGACTCTTCCCGACACGATCTCTACTTCATCGTTCGTTCAGATCAGAGGTAATACCGATGCGCTGGGTCAATGGACTAGTACATCGCCGGCGAGAATGAAGAATATCGGTGGAGATTATTGGGAATCGACGGTACCGTGTAAATATGGCGATACGATTTTCTTTAAATATTTTGCCAATGTTCAGGGAGACTATGCTACCAATGGATGGGAGACCAGTGTTTCCTCTGCACTGCGAAATGGTGACAGAACATTGATTGTTGGGTCACAAGATACTGTTTTACCTTTACAATATTTTCAGGTGGTGTCTGGTATGCCGCAGTATTGGCGTCCGTTTACGGAAACTGATTCAATCGAAATCTATTTTAGAGTCAACGTCGCAAATGTTGCATCATTTAATAAAAATATCAATAAGATCGGAGTCCGGGGGAATTTTTCCAATGTGCCTTGGGGGACGACATATTTTCTTACGCAGGAAAGAGATGCGGGAAATGGTATTACACCGTACGATTGGACAAATTTTTATTCCGGCGTTATCCGTCTGCCGCAATCTGCAGAAAATTCAGCGTTTAGCTATAACTTCGTCGTCCATGATTCAAACGATCCTTTGAGTACACCTATCCTGACGGAAACGACGGTGAGAAATATTCCTGCTAATATGCACTTACGC
>JBAYJG010000188.1:0-6564 GCA_041665225.1 Bacteroidota bacterium | reverse complement strand
CAGTGAAGAATTTAACAAACCTTTTGTGATGATCCGTTCCTGGATGACCTTGTTGGCACTGTTGAGGCATAACACTTTGAACACTTCCTGCTTCAAATCGCGCATTTCCGGGCCGCAACGCCGTGCGACATCATCCGGCGACCGAATCGGTTCGGATGCGTCCGAACCGGATGTTGAGAGCCTTCGTGCAAGTTCAAACGCTGCAACGATCGTCACCGCTTTTGCAGTGCCGATCCCTTTGTTCTTTTTTTGCCGGAGATCGGCAACGGAAAGCGATGAAAGTTTCCTGAGCGATCGGTGTTCCACCATGAGTTTCTTTGCGACTTCAACGGCCGAAAGATTCTCCGTTCCGATATTGATCAGGATCGCCAGCAGCTCGGAATCCGAAAGGGACGAAGCGCCGTGCTTCATCAACTTTTCACGGGGCCGTTCGTCCTCCGGCCATTCTTTAATGGCGGCATACCGTACGGGCGGTTCGTTGGATTTGGGTATTGCCATCGTTAATGATAGGAATACGTTTGCAACTTTGAGACTGCACCATTGTTGTATTGCAGAATATGCAACGAGCTGTTCACCCGGTCGGGATTCAATGTAATTGCATTTCGAATGCCGGGGAATTCTACTACTTTTGAGAGAGATTCTGAAAGTTGTTCACGGGTCAAAGCACCTTCACTGAACTGATGGATAAGCAGGGACATGACATCATATCCATACAACGCATTGTCGGAAATCTGTTTCCCATACTTCTGTGAAAATTTGGAGGTGATCCTTGCTGTGCGGTCATCCCGGTCGATCCAGCGGTCCGAACCGAACAGTGCACCATCAGCATACCGTTTGTTCAGGTCAAGTTCATTCGCATCGTTCCAGTCTCCCGAACCGAGCAGTGTCGCCTTAATATTGAAGAAGGTCAGTTGCGAAGTAATCACACCGATTTCATGACTGTTTGAGATCGGACAGTACACCAGATCGACTGACGTTACCGGATAATTTAAACTGTCCACATAGATCAGCGTTTTTTTTGCAGGCAACTGCAATGTATCCGCCACTTGCTTTGCGCTGTCTCCGAAGAATGGCGTGAAGTTGAACAATCCGCCGTTCGCGATGACCGAATCGATATAGGAAAATTTCACCCCGACGGAAAGTAGTTTGCGCGTTGCTTCTCCAAGATGGATCTTTCCCTTCAGGGAGAGGACATAATCGGGACGACGATTGGATGCTTCCAGACGGATAGCACGCACATGAGGTCGGAGATCTGTTTCATTCTTTCTGAATCTCCGGTCCACAAGAATCGTGGCACCAAGACGTTTCACTTCCGCAATGAACGAATCCGCCTGTGTCGAGGCAGACTGAACGGCGGAACCGAGTACAGCAATTGTTTTTGCATGAAGAACATTCACGGCGTACTGTGCCAGCGTCTTCCCTTTAGCACCGTTCGTGGAATTCGCCTGGAACACGTTCGGTCCGATTGCTGAGATCCCTTCGTCCGTTGCTGTTGGAGTAATGATCGGAATTCCACGCTCCTGCGCAGCAGCAGCGGCCGCCATCGTTTCCGAACTGAATACCGGACCAACGATCCCGATGATGCTGTTGTCCTCCCCCCATCCTGAAATTATCGATTGGATTGCAGCGGAATCTCTTTTTGAATCCTGAATATCCAGTTCCAGGGAGACCTGCCCGGGAATGGTACGTTCCTCGTAATCGCTCACGGCCAGCTGGATCCCTTCGAGCACTTCGTTGACGATCTTTTTTTCCCGGTTTTCAACACTGTTCGTTTTCTGCAGCGGCAGCAATACACCGATCCGGACGAGATTCCCTTTGTCGATCCGGGCAATCACTCTGTTAATGCGGAATTGCAGCATTTGATCTGCTGCAGCAGGATCGAACCGTGCGATACTCTGTTTCGCATCATCGATCCTACCATCCTGAAAATACCGTTCTGCCAGGAGAACAGCGAAAAGATTTTTTACTTCGATATGCAGCGAGTCGGTGATCAGCGAATCGATCTGCTGCTCGGTAAAGAATTCTGTGGCAAGATGCTCGATTACTTTCAGGGAGTGTTCCTTGTTCAGCCGCTGCTGTGCAATAGCGTAGGTCCGCTGCATCTCTTCGAATGTTTTGAGATAATCACCTTGATTGTAATAACACATTCCTTTTGTAAAGTACGCGTCCTCCCGATAGAGTGATGTCGGGAACTGCTGCAGAACCGAATCGCACATCAGCGATGCATTGCGGTAGTTCTTCATTGCATAGTCGGATTTTGCCGCCATCATCATCGACGCCGTCGTACGGTGATTGCCGGGATAGGAGAGGATCGACCGCTGGAACGAAAGCAGCGCCGGCTTGAACTCCTTTTGTGCATATTGTCGCATTCCCAGCAGGAAATATTCCTCCGCGGATTGGTTGAAATAGACCTCAACATCCTGCGCGGGAACCATGGACACGATGAACGCCAAACTGAAAAATAGTTTTTTCATCAATAGTCTCTTCGTAACGAACGGATACCGAAATAATGTGAGCCAATACTGATGGCGACAGAAGGAATCAGGATCGCCGCAAACACAATCTGCAGCTGCGACCAAACGATCGGAAGATTCTTCATTTCCGCGTTGAACAGCATGGTCGCCGGGAAATAATAGAGCGCCAGCAAGAACACCAGATACACAACACTCAAAAGAAATGTCATAGTCGCTCCCTGCGAGGAAGCAATCCGGATCGGGTTTTTCTCGATAAAATTGGAATAAATCGAACCGAGGCCGAAATTCAGACTCACGAGCGTCATTGTTACGATCGGCGTGACGATAATGGAGAAATACGCCATCACCTTCACCGGATATTGTGGGACGACATACTCCACCAGCCAGGGTTTATCCCCCACTACGCGGTGGACATACAGATAAGGGATATTCGACAACCACGAGATCACCAAACTTAACATACCAAGGAATGTCATAATGAGAAAGAATTTAATCCAGTACATCGTGGTCGTGGAGATCGGCGCACTCCGGACTGACCAATACGCATTCCCTTCAAGGCTCACCATCGGGAATCCGAACCGAAGCGCTAATGAATTGATCAGAAAGATATTGAAGATAAAGACCACAAGATAGACAACCGCTTTCAATTCCGGAGTTTCCAACTTGATATTCAATGTGCTGACGCTCGACAAAAAGATCATGAGCAACGCCATCATCACTACAAGGTGAATCCACTGGCTCGGTTCCCGAAGAAACTGCCACAACTCTTTTTTCAGCAGCACATCCACCTGCGGGGAGAATATTGACCTCCGGCCAAAGCTGAATATAGAGTTTTTGAACTCCAACGATTTCATCGTCAGGGACTTAATGGAGAGCGAGGTGATCCATGTCGAATAGAAATATGCATTTGCAGTAGCAAGCGCAAAAATGAACAATCCTACGGTGGACAGAACAAGCATGATCGTATACCCTGTTACCGCACTAAAATTTCCCGTCACATAAAAATACATGATCTCGGAGACCCAGAAATTCGGCAGCAGTTTCAACATTCCGGGATCGAGCGATCCGAAATAGAGATCGACATACGGATAATATTTCATCACTTCCTGCACCAGGTGCACAGGCGACGAGATTTTGAAATAGAGATATATCTGACAAAGATAGAAGATCACAACGGCAGAAATAAGAATGCGGAAATTGATCTTCGATGCCAGTTTCATCACCAGCATTAACACGATCACCGCAATGCAGGCGGCAAAGAACGTGAACGGCACCAGCACGCCGAACATCATCAGCAGATAGAAATGCCACGGCAGTTCGAAATAGAATCCGTATCCCAGCAGCACCGAAAATCCGACCATGAACAGTGTTCCCGAACTGTAGAAAAAGTTATCGAGAAACTTGATGACAAAGATGTTCAGGAATGAAACCGGCGATGTGAGCAGGAACTCCACCTCCGGTGTCCGGTACAGTGTGGAAAACGAAACGACCATGTTGCCGAGATTGATCGTCACGAAGAAGACGAAGAGCAGCATACCGATGAAACGGTGAAACAGAAACAGTCCGATCCGCACATTTTCCAGCAGATATGCAGTTACAAAGTTGGAAAAATAGAATGCTCCCACGGCAAAGGATCCGAAGACAACAAAGGAACCAATATTGCGAATCACCACGCCGAAGCTCTGTTTGGAAGAGACCTTCCAGAACATGACGATCTTGTACCACAGAATGTGAAAGAACGTCGCCACTATTCGTTCTCTTCCTTCGTCAGTTCCAGGAACACCGATTCCAGGTTGCCGTCATACTTCGTCTTGTGCAGATGGAGATTCTCTTTCGTATCGAGGAAGATGATCCTGCTCTTGTTGATGATGCCGATCCGGTCGCACAATTCTTCCGCCATCTCCAGGATGTGCGTGGACATGAAGATCGACGCTCCCGCTTTCGCCTGACGCTTCAGCGAATCTTTCACGATGCGTGCACTGCGCGGATCAAGACCGACCATCGGCTCATCGATGATGATCGTTTTGGGATTGTGGACGAACGCCGCCGCGAACGTCACCCGCTGCCGCATCCCCTGCGAATAATCTTCCGTTTTTTTATCCACCCAGCTTGCCAGTTCCAGCAGATCGATCACGCGATCTACATTTTCCTTCAATTCATTGTTCTGCATGTTGTACAGACCGCCCATGTAGTAGATGAATTCGCGGCCGGTCAGCTTATCATACAGGTATGGATGATCCGGAATGTATCCGAATGTCGACTTTGCCTCCAGCGGCTGTTTCTCCACATCGAATCCGTTGATCACGATCCGTCCCGATGTGGGAGTGAACAACCCGGTCATCATTTTAATCGTTGTCGTTTTCCCCGCGCCATTCGGACCGAGAAATCCAAAAAATTCGCCGGACGGAATGGAAAGAGAAACGTCATCCACTGCCACAAAGGAACCGAATGTCTTTCGTACATGCTGAAGTTCTATCATAAAAGGTCCGTTATTCCCATTCGATGGTAGCGGGTGGTTTCGAACTGATGTCATACACGACGCGGTTGATCCCTCTCACTTCGTTGATGATCCGGCTCGAGAGATTGGCAAGAAATTCGTACGGCAGATGCGCCCAGTCGGCCGTCATGCCGTCAACACTCGTTACGGCACGGATGGCGACTGTATTTTCATATGTCCGCTCATCCCCCATCACGCCGACGGACTGCACCGGCAGCAGCACGGCAAATGCCTGCCAGGTGGAATGGTACAAATCTTTTGTTCGCAGTTCGGAAATAAAGATCTCATCCGCACTGCGCAGGATTTCCAAACGTTCTTTCGTAATATCGCCCAACACGCGGATCGCGAGGCCGGGGCCGGGAAACGGATGCCGATCGATCAGTACATCAGAAAGTCCCAGCGAACGGCCGACCGCCCGAACTTCATCCTTGAACAATTCCCGGAACGGTTCGATCAGTTTCAGATTCATGATATCCGGCAGACCACCGACATTGTGATGCGTCTTGATCGTCTGCGACGGTCCCTTGAACGAAACGGATTCAATCACATCGGGATACAAAGTTCCTTGTGCAAGAAATTCCGCGCCGCTCACTTTCTTTGCTTCCTGTTCAAAGATATCGATGAATGTCTTGCCGATGATCTTTCGTTTCTTTTCCGGATCGACCACATTTTTCAAACGGGTCAGAAACATTTCTGTACCGTCGACAAAATCGAGCGCGATATGATACTCATCGCGAAATGTTTTTACCACTTGTTCACTCTCTCCCCTCCGCATCAATCCATTGTCGATGTGGATGCAGAACAGTTGATCACCGATCGCCTTGTGCAGAAGTACTGCGGCGACAGAAGAATCAACACCGCCGCTCAAAGCACATAAGACTTTCTTGTTCCCGACTTTGTTTCGGATCTCCTTGATAGCATTTTCGATGAACGATTCGGCATTCCAGTCGCCGGAACATCCGCAGATCCCTTTCACAAAATTGGTGAGGACTGTGCTTCCTTCTTTCGTATGGACAACTTCAGGGTGGAATTGAATTCCGTAGATCCGTTTTGCTGTATTTCGGATTGCGCAGATCCCTGCATTCTCCGAATGTGCAATCTTTTCGAATCCGGCGGGCATGGCGGTCACTTCATCGCCGTGGCTCATCCACACTTCCGTCTGCGGTCCGAGGTGTTTGAAAATATCATTGTGGTCATCCATCAGCAGCTGCGCTCTGCCGAATTCGCGGCGCGGCGCTTTATTCACTGCTCCTCCGTTTTGATATGCAATCAGCTGCAGTCCGTAACAGATACCGAGCACCGGCACGCCTAATTCATAGATCCGCTTATCAGGGATTGGTGCGTCGCTTGCATACACGCTTGATGGCCCTCCGGAAAGGATGATCCCTTTTGGCGCGAAGGAAGAAATTTTTTCAAACGGAACATTGAACGGATGGATCTCACAATACACATTCTGCTCGCGGACACGGCGTGCGATCAGTTGTGTGAATTGTGAACCAAAGTCGAGAATGAGAATGGATTCGGTATGGGTCATGATACAAAAAGAAAGTTGGGCGATTGGTTGAAAATCTACTACAAGATAAAAGAAGATGT
>JBAYJG010000187.1:0-6665 GCA_041665225.1 Bacteroidota bacterium | reverse complement strand
TCAGCACGATAAGCGTGAATGGTTCGGGTGCGTGATGCGGAGTGATGATCTCATGAATGCTTTGCACCACGATCGTGATGGCAGCACCGACCAGCGACAGAGCGACGATCATCGCAGCGATTGGTTCCGCTTTCCCATGGCCGTACGGATGATTCATATCCCGCGGTTTGGAAGCAATGCGTAGGCCGACAACAACAATAAGCGAGCTGATGACATCGGATGCGGATTCGATTGCGTCGGCGATGAGAGCGTACGAATTGCCAAAATAACCGGCGAGTCCTTTTGTGAGGGCGAGAGCTGCGTTAGCAATAATGCCGACAATCGCCGATCGAATTCCTTTTTCTGCTGGATGGGGTGTCATGAACGACTGTGTTTATCCTGATTATGTTTTCAACGCGATGATCAGGGAGAGATCATCGGTTGGGGATGCAGTACCGGTGAAACGGTCGACATCGCGTAAGACGGCAAATCCCCGTTCCTCGGGCGCGCCGGTAGTCGATGTGAGAATGGAAAATAGACGGTCCTTCCCGAAAAATTCACCGGATGCATTTTGTGCTTCGGTCAATCCATCCGAATAGAGGACGATCGCGTCACCGCTGTTGAGTGTTACGGATTGCTCGGCAAACTTCATTGTTCCGATCAATCCTAACGCAGCATCCCCTTTTGCGCATTCCTGAATTGCTGTTCCGCGGATAATCAAAGCAGGAAAATGTCCCGCATTCACATATCGGATGGTGCCGTTTACTTCCGAACATTCCATGTACACCAGGGATGAGAAGATATGCGACGGACTGTCGCGGTGGACAATACTATTAATTCTGCCGATCAACTCGGGAAGAGAACGGATCTCACCTGCCAGCGCACGGATAGTAGCTTGGAGTTTCGCGGTGATGAGTGCAGCATGCAATCCTTTGCCCGACACATCAGCCATGGCAATGCTAAACGCACCCGGTTCTAATTTCATAAAATCGATCAGATCGCCGCACACTTCGTTTGCGGAACGTGTATAGAGCCATAAAGACCAGCCATTCACATTCGGCGTCCGTTCCGGCATCAGTGTTTCCTGGATTTTCCGTCCTGCTTCAAGTTCGTCATGTGCAAGCAGTTTATCCTTCAACTCCAGCAGAATTACCAGGATCAAGAAGAACGAACCAAGGATGCCGTTGCCCTGAATAGAATTGGACGTGACATTAATGTTGATCAGCAGCAGCGTACCAATAACGAACATAATTCTCCGGAGCGGCGTCAATTTGTAGAACATTGCCTTGAGTACCCAGCCGGTGATATAGAACGATCCTTTGATCCGCTTCATTCTTTTCAATTCTTCCCGCTGCGGATCGGTCAGATAAAAATCGGTTACCTCTTTTGATTCTTTGCGGAATGTCGCGTAGGCATTCGAATTGCGGAGGTCATCCTGCAGTGTGGAGAAGAACGATTTGAAATGTTGATTGTGCTGTGAGGGCATGAATGAAGATACGGGAAAAAGGGGAGAATGTTCAGTTCTTCTTCTGATTCTTCAAGTATTCGATCATTTTTTCCGCAGAATATCGCATCCCGTGCTTTTCCTTGTCACGTTCCGTCTTCTGAAGAAATTTTTTGAACATGTGGAGTGCAGATTGAGTATCATCCATGTTCATAAACGATATACCTATGAAATAGTATGAATCGGTCAACTCCGGTTTGATATCGATCACGCGCTGATATGTTTCAATGGTGCTGCGCCACATTTTTTTTTGCATATAAAATGCAGCTAGATCGTTATACGTATGCGCAATGGTTTCCGGATGCTGCACTCGTACTGCATTCAGATATGACTGTGCTACCAACTCTGTCTTCTCTAACTTTTTATATACGAGGGCCAGATTCATATAGTACTGCGGATTCTCGCTGTCGTAAGCAATGGCCAGTTGATATGCCGCTACGGATGAATCATACTCCCCGGCGGAATAATATGCATACGCAAGTTGTGCATGATACAATGCATTCATCGAATCCAACGCTATGGCACGCTTAAAATACATTTTCGCCCGCGTTAGGTCCTCCAGTTTCCGATAACACTCTCCAATTTGGAATACCAGATCTTTGTTGTCACTGCGCAGTGTATCCGCCAGAAGATAATACGGCAGCGCTTCGTTGTATTGCTTTTTGGTGTTCAGATAGTTGGAGATGGCGATCAGCGCAGGATAATACCGGGGATTTGCCGACAAGGAAAGACGCAGGAACATATATGCAGAGTCCGGTTCGCCGACCCTTTTTTTTGCTTCTGCAATGTAATACAGGCTCAAAAAATCCCGCGGGTTGCGGCTGATCAGGGATGAAAAAATCTCGATTTCTTTTTCCGGATTGTTTCGTAGAGCGGCATACGTCAGCCCTAATTGAAAACGAGCGGGGATATAGGTGCTGTCCATTGCAATGCACAATGACAACTGAACGATCGCATCATTGTAGAGTCCGGCCTGTGACAATACCCGCGCATATTGGTAGCGATATTGCAGTTTGACGGAATCGAACGCAATCGATCGCCGGAGGAATTCCTGGGCACGCTGCGATTCACTCAGTGCTGCATAACTCATGCCGAGATAAAAGTTGAATTTCGCAGAGAGCGTATCGGCATTGAACTGTTTTGCATACTCCATCAACTTCCAGTAGTTTCCTTCCGCGTACAATACGGAAGCGGTACTATCGGTGCCGGAGTGTATGAGAGGATCGTTCTCTTTGCCGACAAGCAGAGAGAGAAGAAGAATGGGCAGAAAAAATATTCGCGAGATCATTGCAGCAGTTTTTCAATGATCTGTACAGCAGTGATGCCGTCCGCTTCCGCATTGAAATTCGGAATGATGCGGTGACGGAGCACCGGTATTGCTACGGAGCGGACATCCTCGATATCCGGAGTGTACTTTCCGTTCAGGATCGAACGCGCTTTCGCGCCGAGGATCAAATACTGCGATGCGCGCGGACCGGCGCCCCACGTGAGCCAATCCTTTACGGACTGCGGTGAGCGGGCGTCTTTCGGACGAGTCTTGGAGACAAGGCTGACCGCGTATTCAATCACATTATCCGCGACCGGAACACGTCGGACCAGATCCTGATAGTCGACGATATCTTCGGCATTCAAAACATGTTTCACCTTCGGAGCATACTGGCTCGTGGTGGATTTGACGATCTGTTTCTCCTCTTCGAATGATGGGTACTCCAGCCACAAATTAAACATGAATCGGTCGAGTTGTGCTTCAGGCAGAGGATACGTTCCTTCCTGTTCGATGGGATTCTGTGTTGCGAGGACGAAGAACGGTTCATCGAGCGTGTAGGTCTTTCCCGCTGCGGTCACTTTGTGTTCCTGCATCGATTCCAGCAGGGCTGCCTGCGTCTTCGGCGGTGTACGATTGATCTCGTCCGCCAGGACAATGTTTGCAAAGATCGGCCCCTCGACGAACTTGAAAACCTTTCCGCCGCTTTTTTTATCCTCTTCAATGATCTCAGTGCCGGTGATGTCGCTCGGCATCAGATCGGGGGTGAATTGAATGCGGTTAAATTTCAGATCGAGCACATCTGCCAGCGTTTTAATCAGCAGCGTTTTTGCAAGTCCGGGAACGCCGACGAGCAGGCAGTGTCCACGCGAAAGCAGGGAGATGAACAACTGTTCGATGACCGCATCCTGACCAATAATAACCTTTGCTATTTCGGAACGTAAGGATTGGTATGAGGAGTTCAGTTCGCGTACCGCTTCGACATCGCTTCGTTTCGTTTTGAATGCTTCCGGTTTTTCAATTCGTTTTGCCACAGGAGATCCTTTTTTTACCGACGGGAGAGTTCCCGAAGGGATAAAGTCGAGAGAATGTGTTTCAATTACCGCAAACTTGGGAAAAAATGCAAGATAAGAAGTGTTGCAGAGGATTGCACAGGAAAACAGTTTTTATGGAACCAGCGTATTTATCGCCGTGCCAGCCATTCGCGAGGATTCTGCTTGTCCTTCTCTTTCCACACCTCAAAGTGCAGCAGGTTTCCCGAAACGGTTTCACCGCTTTTCGCAATAACAGTTCCTTCCTTGATCTGTTGTCCGGTGATCACGGAAATCTCGGAGAGATGCGCATATACCGTGCGGTAACCGTGACTGTGGTTGATGATGATGAGATTGCCGTAGGAAGGAAGCCAGTGAATCAGCGCTACTTCACCGTCTGCAACGCAGCGGACGGGGGTGTTTTCCTTTGTTGCAATATCAATGCCGGTATTCGTGGTGATCGTTTTCATCACAGGATGCACCTGATTGCCGAATTCCGCCACCACGCGTCCGCCGGAGACGGGCCAGGTCAGTTTTCCTTTCCGTTCGCTTAAGGGTCGCATCACCAGTTCCACGCGAGTTACTTCTGCTTCGAATTCCTTTTCACGCTGGATGGCACGGCGGTTCGCCTCAGCGATCTCCTGTTCCTTTTCCTTTGCTTTCGCAAGATCGTTTCTCTTCTTCAATTCCGCGAGTTCTTTCTCGCGTTCAAGGCGCGCGATACGCTCGCGTTCGCGCTGTGCAGCCCGTTCGCGGGCGATCCGTTCTTTCCGTTCTTTCGCTTCGCGTTCTGCTTTCTCTTTCCGGATTCGTTCCTGTTCGATCAAATCCGCGATCAAATTTTCCAACTGTTTTGCAGCAGAGATCTTCCGCGTTAATTCTTTCTTCAACTGCGATTTGTCTTCGCGTATATCTTTCAGAACACTCTTTCTCCGTTCTTTTGTTTTATTCAGCGCATTCTCCTCCATGATCTTTTCGGAGATGAGCTGTTGTTCCATGGAAAGCTTTTCCTGCAGCGTGCTGTACTCGATCTCGATCTGCCCCTTTTTCGATGTGATTTTTTCAAGATCCTTTTTTCGCTGATCCGAAAATCGTTTCATGTACTCGATGCGGATGTAGAGCTGATTGATGGAGTTTGAGGAGAGGATGGTTTCCAGATCGTACACCTTGCCAAACTTATACACGGAAGCGACATAGTTCGCATAATGATTCTTCAGAAAGGTCAACTGTTTTTCCATCTGCTCGACCGTGCTGCGGGAATGATCGATGGAAGAACGGATCAATTGTTCCTCTTCGCGGAGTCCTTCCAGCAGCGATCGAACCAAGTTTGCCTTTTTTTCCAGAATGTCCAGGCGGTTCAGGGTTGCCTTTTCCTTCTTCTCGCTCTCTTCGATCTGCTGTTCGTACCGCTGAATCTCAGCGCGCAACCGCTTCAATTGCTGATCCTTCTTTTTGATATCTGTTTGACTTGCGGAGACGAAGGAAAAGAGGAGGAAGATGAGCAGCCAATATGGAAGAATGCGTATCATTCGATTGTGACGATCTGGGCATCATCAGGGTACGACAGGGTGAGATCTGCTGCAAGAGAATCATTGCTCACCCCCCCGTATTCCAGCAGCAGGAATGCTTGTTTCGCCGGAACAGATACTTCCACTTGCTGCGGGATTACCGCGCCGTTGGTGTCATAATCATACTGATACCGAATGGCCCACAATTCAGTGCCGGTAGAATCCCCGCGGATACAGGAAATGATGCGATTAGATTGTTCATCATACGCGTACCGGTCGTTTGTTCCGTTGCCGTTGTGGTGAATAAACGAATAGCGTCCTCCATGCACCGAAAAACTATCGACCGCATCTGAAAAATGCAGGAGGTGAATTCCTTGCAGAGAGCCGATGATTAATTCAAACGGGAGATCGCTCATGAACGGCAGCATCCGGAGTTGTTTTTCCGGCGAGCCTTTGTAGAGGGTGTTATTCAATGCGTTATATGCGGTGAAACTGTTTCGCGTGAGCAGTGCGGACCCTACCGTGATGCCAAAGGGTCCATAAACACTAATTTTTACGGAGTCGCTGCCGTGCGACGCAAGTTCGAATCCAGCTGACTGCGACATGGTCGGCGTGTTTATCGTCAGCGTACCATCTGCGGTAAAATTGTTTTGAAGACGGGAAGTCTGCGCCAGCCGGAATAATACTTCATCCGCGGTCATGGAACCGTTCGTAACCGGCGTGGGTGTTGTTGCACAGCCTGTTATAAGGATGGCGAACAGGGAAAGGATTCCCAGGAGTGATCTCACAATGTTCCCCGCTCCAGTTTTGCTTTCAGTCCGGCATTTGCGTGATCTTTCTCCAAAGCCTTTGACCAATATTTTTTTGCTTCTTCTAACCTGTTTAATTTTGCATAGACGTCGCCGAGATGTTCCAGCACGACCGCACTTGCATCTCCGAGGTCAACGGCCTTTTGGATGAACGGCAGCGCTTCTGCGGTTTTTCCTTTTTGAAAAAGGATCCATCCGTATGTGTCAAGATAGGATGAATTGAGAGAATCGGCGTCCAGCGATCGTTTCGACATTGTCTCTGCACGATCCAGCTGCAGTCCACGTTCGGACAGACTGTATGCGTAATTATTGAGTACCAACGGGAATGAGGGATCGATGCGCAATGCTCGTTCGTAGGTTGAATCTGATTCTGTGTGCAATTCCAGTGCATCATACGTCAGGCCAAGGGATGAGAGAGCGTTCAAGTCCATAGGATTCAATTCGACCGCTCGTTCTAACGCAACGCGGGCATCCTTGTTCAGTCCGGCGCGACTGTAAGCGAGTCCAAGTAACAGATGGACTCGGAAATCATCCGGAAGGTACTGCTTGGCTTTCGTCATGATCTCAATG
>JBAYJG010000186.1:0-6692 GCA_041665225.1 Bacteroidota bacterium | reverse complement strand
GGAGGTAAAAATGAAAAGATCCTTTCTGTTTGTTTTTGCCCTGCTTGTAACGATCGGAATGATTTCAAACGTATCGTCAGCGCAGGTCAAAGTCAAATTTGTTGCCAATACCGCAACGATCTCGGACACCGTATCAAGCGGTTGGACGGTTACCGTTACCGGCAACAAGATCACTAACTGGGGAACAGGAGAACCGTTGACGAACATCGGCGGCGACTACTGGTCCACAGAGCTGAACTTGACCACCGGCGATACAGTGTACTATAAATTCCGCGCAAACGGCGGATGGGAAAACGGCGATAACCGTGTGCTCATCGTCGGAGCAGCAGATACAACGCTTCCGATTCAATTCTATAAATACTCCGGCGCAGATGGCGGAAAAGCTCAGTACTTCAGACCGTGGGGAACAGTTGGCGCAGATACCCTGACAGTATGGGTTCGCGTGAACATGCAGGTTGTTGTTGAAAACAAGGCCTATAGCTGGACAGATGCTGATGTTGACTCAGTTGTTGTTATGGGTGACGATAAAGGCGGTGCAACTCCTGATCTGAATTGGGGTACGTCGCATTATCTGACGCGTGAAGGCGAATCATACTTCTATTCCGGACGTATCCGTTTTGCAAAGAGCCATGCAAATATCACTCCGGGTTCTGAAGTGAACTACAAATTCCGTCTTGGCGACATTTGGGGCCGTGATGAATTTCAAGGTGCGCCGAACCGCAAATTCCCGATTACTTTCGGTGAAACAGATACAACATTGTTCTATTCCTTTTTCAACGATGATAAACCGATTGCTCGTGTGAATACAGATACCTGTATCATCACTTTCAATGTCGATATGGCAAAAGCAATCAGCTCTGGCGGATTCTCGCAGGGTGATACAGTTGTCGTACAGTCTGGATTCTTTAAGACCGGTGCAGAAGATGGCCGTGAAAGACAGTTGAATATTCTTATCGGAACGAAATATCAAGTGGAAGATACGATTGTCACCAGCTTAAATAAACCGCTTGATTATCAATTTTATCTCGTGAAGAATAATGCTCGTATTCGTGAAAACTATTTTAATTTCCAATACGATGGTGTTACCAGTGCGGAACGTGAACGTCGCCGTATTGTTGTCTCTTCAAAAGATTTCATTGTAACAGACTTCGGAACAAGTCCGTCCGATGCTCGCAGACAACCGATCTTCCCGAGCCAGGCAAAATTGACAAAGGATGTCACTGTAAAATGGCTTGTTGACCTCCGTCCCGCATACGCACATGTAAAAGCGGGTGGCTCTATTTTGGATGAACAGGGCGATGCTACAGTAATTAATGTCGACAGCATTAAAGTGTGGGGTGTCGGTATCAACGGTCCTGCAACAAACGTTCCGAACGTATACCCGATCGGCGATTGGGCAACATGGAACCGCGATATGGTTGCAGACACGAACAAACGTAAAATGTGGGATAACGGAACACATGGCGATACTAAAGCCAATGATACGATCTACACAGTAGAAATCACCTATCCGTCAGGTTCTAATGCTGGACGCGTTTACAAATTCGGTATCCGCGGCGGTGATAATGAAGGCGGTAATGGAAAAGCGTTTGGAAACAACCACGTTGCCAATATTGTTGACTTGAATTCGACATTCAAAATCTATACAGAATTCGGCAGCATCAATCCTCTTGCATATCCAGAGTGGCCCTACACTGGTATCGATCCGACGTTAGGCGTTGGACGCGATATGAGCGTGGCTCCGAAAGTATTTGCATTGGATCAGAACTATCCGAATCCGTTCAACCCGACTACCAACATCAGTTTCGCAGTTCCGGTTCGTTCGAACGTGAAATTGACGGTGTTCAACGTTGTCGGTCAGGAAGTTGCTACATTGGTCAACGAGACAATGGAAACAGGAAACCATGTCGTTCCGTTCAATGCTTCCACATTGGCAAGCGGCGTGTATTTCTACAAATTGTCTGCAGGCAGCTTCACCAGCGTGAAGAAGATGATGTTGTTGAAATAAGCTACTCTTGATGCTGTCTGAAGAAGACAGTATCAATGCAGTGTGATGCAGAAGTCCCGTTATCTGAAAAGATAACGGGACTTTATATTTTTAAATATGTCAGAGGGGGATTGATGCACCGCTGTTGATTGCAGAAATAGCTGTCAGCGTACTGTGGATAACCTTCTGCGAAGTTCCTGTGCTGCCGCATACCCAGGAGCATTTCGCAGTGATTCGTCGATATAGCGTTTTGCCTGCTGAAAATCTCCTTTGTTGGCACATGCTGCCGAGAGACCGTAGTAAATGGTGGCCTTTACCAGAGGTGAGGTTGTTTTTTTTGAGGAAACTGAGTCAGCGGTGTGAAAGTGTGCGATTGCTTCGTCGAACTTGCCGGCATTGATCTTCAGCAGTCCGAGATCAATGTGCGCAAAAATATACCCTGGATCATACCGAAGTGACAAAGAATAAAACTGTTCTGCCTTTTCACTCATTCCGGCATCCTTGCAGGCAACACCGGATAAATAGTAGGGATAATAATTATAGGGATATTCTTCAGAAAGATATGCATAGGTAGCTAACGCATCTCTGGTACGGCCTAGTTGTTGAAATCGAGTAGCAGTTCTGTAACAACCTTCTGCAAGTCCGATCTTTGAATAGTAAACATCCGACGCGATTTTCTTCAATGTCTCATCAGCGCCATTGATCACTTTCATCTCGAATTCATAATTCTGGAATGGCCATTGGCTCGTCAGCCGTTTCATGGAGAGATCGGCAAATGCAAGATCCAGCCAGGGAATATCCATGCTGTCGAAAGATGTTGGGATGGATACAACAGCGGGGGATATCAGTCTGTGTTTTACAATCGTTTTTACAAAAAGAGAAGCGATCGTATAATATCCCACTGCATTGGGATGCAGATGTTCATAGAGTAAATTTTGGTCAGGAATCCCGGAAGGGGAATCCGCATAGAAGACTGAATCAGCAGAAATAAAGGGAATGTTGTGCACTGCGGCAACAGTTCTTACAATGGAATTGATTTGCTCTGGAGCCCTGAACTTCAGCAAATCTTCATCCTTTGCACGGATCAGATAGCGTTTTGCTTCGTCTAATCGTTTGTCCTTTAACAGGATTGTTCCGGCGAGATAATTGAGAAATGCATTCGTAGAATCAATCTGCAACAGCCGCAAGACATTGGCGAGTGTTTCAGTATTTTTGTTGGCACTAGTACCGGCAACGGAAGAAAATTCTTTTTGATATGGCTGAAGTTGTGCAGATGTATCATAGGCAAACGGCGGAAATAATAAATTGGAAGTGACATCACTCATGATTACCGGTATGCGGTGATCATCGAAGGTAGAGAGCAGTTTCCCGAGATTGGATTCAAACAGTTGGAAGATCCGTCCAGCATCGTCTGAATTGAGTTTCACAGTGCTGTTCTGTGATACCTGCTTCATCAAATTGTATTCTTTTGGCGCGGCAGAAACTGATGAGCCTACAATGTATTTTTCAAACAGTTTCACCAGCTGTAGATTGCTGAAGGCATATTTCAACGGAATGGTCGCAGGGAAACTCTTTTGCAGCCATGATGCCCCGACACCGTCGGGACCATAAAACTCATTGTGTCCGGTATAGATGAGAATCAGGTCCGGCTGAAGATCAACAACCTCGTCCGTAAGATCCAGGATCACGTTGGTGTTGATTGCAGCTGCACCGAGATTGATCACTTCGATCTCTTTCTCCGGATACATCGACCGGAGCATCTTCCGGATGTACCCCGGGATGTTCGTGTTCAGCTGAAACGGGGTTCCGAGCATGGAGGATTCGCCCAGACAGACGATGCGAAACGTATGATCCGTCTTGTCTTTTCGGAACACTGTCGGTTTCAGCTCTGGCAGTATCGGCGCGTTTGCAGGGAAATATTTCCGCAGATAGCTGCGGTTGATTTGATATGAAGGGATTCCGTCCGAGATCAGTGACTGTTTAAACTCTTCTGAAGCGGGAGCAGTGAGACGGAGGAGAAATTCAATGCTGACCAGCAGCAGTAAAAATGCAAGCGCTGTAAAAACGCTGAACAGTATTTTCTTAGAACGGGTGATCATCATCGGAACAATCTATTTTTTTAAAATGTCGTGATAAATGTAGAGATAAGTGATTTAAGGTGCAAGAAAACGGACTATTTGTTTTCTCCTTTGATGGAATTGTCGTACTTTACTGTCCAAACAGAATAACGTCTACTCATTCAAAATCATCATTATGAAGTATCGTCAGTACATTCTTTCATTTCTCCTCTACAGTTTCATTCCGTTCTGTGCCGGAACAGCACAGCAGGGAGGTACCGCTCCTGCCATTATTGCAAAGGCGGGAGATGTTGCCATCAGCGAACGCGAATTCGTCAGCCGGTTCGAGATGCTGCCGGGATTTGGCCGTCACCGCCGTGCGGAACTCGAAGCGTTCAAGGAGGAATTCCTCTATACGTTGATCGCGGAAAAACTGCTGGCGCAGGAAGCGATCAATCGGAAACTCGACAAGGATTCTGTATTCGAACAGGCACTGATGGTCATCCGGAAGAAGTTGTCACGGGACGAACTCTACAGGATCGAGATTAGTCAGAAAGTAAAAATCACGGACCTGGAATTAATTCGCGGCATGGCGCGGGTGCAGAATATTATTCTTGCCGAATATCTGTATTTTCCCGATGAACAAGATGCCCTGTTCGTTCGCCGATTATTGAATAAAAAGAGTGATTTTGAATCGCTCAAGATCGACACTTCCATCACCTATGTGCGGGACACCGCATCGGTGATCTGGGGGGACGCTGATCCTGTATTGGAAGATGCAGTCTATAGACTGAAACCCGGCAAGATTTCCGATGTGATCAAAGCGGGGCCGGGATATTATATTGCACGGGTGGCGGGTACACAAAAAAACAGTTTTTACGCTACGATGGAACAACGATCTCTCCGGGACCATGTGGTCGACTTGATCCGGCTGCGGAAGGAACGGGAACGGTTGGACGAATACATCGGCGAAGTGATGAAAGACAAGCGCGGCTATTCCATTCCGAAAACTTTCCTGCTATTCGCACGGACACTGAAAGAAGTATATTTTGATCCTTCTCAAAAATATGACGGGATATTTTCGCAGGAAGTGATGGAACAGGTGATGCGCCGCTGCAGAGCATCGCTCAATGATTCCCTAACTGTCGTTGGTAATTCGTACTGGTCACTGCGTGATGTGATCGGGAAACTGACGAATAAGTACGCGCCGATAGAACGGGAAGACAGTCTCAGCGTACCGGCATTACTCAATACGCAGATCATGATCCTTGTGCAGCAGGAACTGCTGGAGCAGGAAGCGCTGCAGAGGGGATTGGACCAGGCACCGTCCGTGCAGGAAGCATTGGCGATGTGGCGCGATGCAACTCTGGCGGGACAGATGAAAGATGATATCCGCAAAAAAACAGGTGTAACGGATGCAGAGATTGTCTCATTTCTGAACCAAGTAGGGAAGAATGAACATCTTCCCCGAGTGCAGGTGCGGTTATTGACGACGGAATCCCCGGATGAAATGAATTCTGCGATGCAACAGATTCGGAACGGCGGTTCATTTACCGATGCCGTCAAACGCTGGTCCCTCGATACGCTGACGAAAGCGAACGGCGGACTGACCGACTATTTCCTTATTTCCGAACATCCGCCCATCGGCGAACTGGCGTGGAGAATGGAACCGGGGGAGACCTATGGCCCGATTATGATGGATGGTAAATACATACTGTTCCGTTTGGAAGCGAAAGATTCATTAGCAACTTTTGCTGATTCAGCGATGAGTGCGCGGTTTACGGATGCAGGTCCGAAAGTGTCGAGCCTGAAGGCAAAGCGGACGCTCAATCTGTTTCTCGCACAGCTCGGGAAGAACAACGGTTTTACGATCTTTGAGGATAGGCTGAAGCAGGTAAAGGTGACTCCGATTCCAATGATGACATTCAAGATCCTGGGATTCGGTGGAAGGATGTTCGCAGTACCGTTCGCTGATCCGCAGTTGGAGTGGCTGAATGTTGAGCCACCGGCAGAAACTGTTTTCCCCTGAAGCAGCCCACTTCTATTTCTATGGTTTTAAATTCGAAAGCAATTCCGCGGCCGGAGTGAAATCCGGCTGCAGTTGCAGCAGTGACAACAGGTGTGTGCGTGCCTGATCTGTTTTCCCTGCCTGTGAATATGCGAGGGCAAGGAAATATCCGTTCTCCAATCGCTCCTTCAGATTCTGGTCAAACGATGTCAACGCCTGGTAGTACTGGATTGCTGCTTCCGGTTGTTTTTCCCGCAGCGCAATATCTCCCAACACACGGTTGGCGAGCATCGTTTTTTTCAATTTCAGCGATGTAATCATACACTGTTTTACCCTGTTCAGATCTCCCATCTCCAGATAGACCCTGCCCGCTTGTAAGTAGTGCTGCACATCGAACGGGAACATAGCGATCACCGTTTCGTACTCTTTTGCAGCATTCGCCCAATCCTTCCGTCGGGTGAAAAAATCAGCCGCTTTCTGATGCGCCGTCACCCAATTGCTGCGGTTGCGGGTAATGCTTTCCACAATCACGCCGAGCGTGTCATTCGGAGCAATGGACGAAACAACAGGTACGGTATGTTGTGTGAATGGCCACGCAGCGGTGAGAATTTCCACTTTCCGCAGCGCGAGCCGGTCATCG